>NZ_JAWUZH010000028.1:0-29100 GCF_036281795.1 Francisella sp. 19S2-4 | reverse complement strand
ATTTAATTTAACAAATTTATTATCACTACCAAGCGACTCTTCTAAGCCTAAAAAGAAAAAATCCATAAAAATTAAAAACTAATATCTGTAACATCTGTATTTTACAAAATATATCTAACAATTTGGGATATTAATTCAACAGTCTTAATAATGACTAAAGAGTTTTTAGAGTATCTGCATCTAACGGTAATAATTTATTAATTCCAAAATTTTTTGATTTTCCAGGACTTAAGCTGGGAGATAAATGGTGCTTATGTGCTTTACGATGGTTAGAAGCTTATCAAAATAATTGTGCTCCAGAGGTTGTTCTTGAATCAACTCATGAATTAGCATTTGAGATAATTAATAAAGAGTATTTATTAGAGAAAGCCTATGTAAATATAAATGTATAAGCTAAGAACTTCTTTGATTTAACTTATAAACACCAATTAAAAGAATTATTGTTAATATACAAAATCCTAATTGAGCAAATGGTGATGCAATTACAAGATCTCTACCATGATAAAAACTTACTATATAGCTACCTGTAGCAGCAATCATATTTTTAGTAAAGTTTACTATTGAGTTAGCTGTGCCAAAACTGTGGTCTATTTGATCTATAGCAAATGAGTATATTAATGTAGAACCAAAAGAAACACATGTACATAAAACTAACATAGTTAGAGTATATATAAAGGCATTATCCAAGTTTAGACTATTAAATATTATTAAAACTATACAGCTTAAAGTAATTAATGCAACGCTATAATATAAGAATTTTAATTGCTGTACACGGCCAGAATTTCTTTTGATAACCATATTTGCAAAAATAGAGCCTACACAACATACTCCATAGTAAAAACAATACCAGAATGATCCAGTTGCATAGTCGCCAAGATATATTAGTGCAGATGATGATATATATATAAATAGTGCAGCAAATATAGTGCCACTAGCAAAAGTTGCTAGCATGAATCTAGGATTTGCTAAATGTTGAAAATAACTTGGTATTAGATTTAATAAACTTGTTTTTCTATCTTTATGCTCTAATGTTTCTTCAATTATGCAAGCACATAGAAGCATTACTACACCATAAAAAGTAAGAAAGTGAAAAGTACTTTGCCAAGTATGAGTTAGATTTGTAAGTATGGTTCCAATAATAGGAGCTATAATAGGAGCTATAAGTAATATCATAATAATTGTTGCAACAAGGCTTGTTAATTGAGCGCCTTTATAGCAATCACGAGCTATTGAAAATGCAACAACAGCACCTACCGAATCAGCTAACCCTTGAATTAAGCGCATAGTTTCAAGCATTTGAAAATCATAACTATATGAACATAAAACCGTACTAATTATATAAATAATACTACCTACAATGATAACTCTCTTACGGCCATATTTATCAGAGATAGCTCCCCAAAAAAGCATACCAAAAGAGAAGCCTACAAAATAGGTGGCAAACGTTGTTAAAACCGTACTATTACTTACTCCAAAGTCATTAGCAATAAGCGGTATTGCAGGAGCATATGTATTTACTGCCAAAGGTGGGAGTGCTGCAAACAGAGCTAATATAATTGGGAAAAGTTTAGAATCTTTAGTTATATAATTCATAGAGAATAGAGGAAAATTTATATTATTATTTAATAGTCTCTAGTATATACTCTTTTAACTTTTTACCAACAACTTTATATCTCCAGCCATTTAATAACTTGCCTTTAGAATAGTTACTATCGATACTTAAATTATATGCTAAAGACTTTATATCTTTTCGAGATGCAATTATGCTACTATCAAAGCCAAAATCTTTAGTTTGAATGTCAAAACACTCAATTATTTTATTATTGATATCAGAAGATATCTTGCCACTTATTTGTTTTTTCTCAATCAGACTATCTTGTACATTATGAGCTGATTTAAGTACATCTATAATTGCTTTTTTTAACCAAGGTTTGAGCTTTTTTATCTCAGGGTGTTTAAAGTCATCGATAGATTTTGGTTTTGCGTGAGCTATGAGATATAAGATTTTATTATTAAACATAAATCTTACGGGAATATTTTTTTCTTGAGCAACTTGTTCACGCCATTGCGCTATTGCTATAGCATTTTTTTGAACTTCTTCTTCAAATTTTTGGATATTGCCTATCTTTGTATGAATAATCTCAACGGAGTTAAACTCTGTCCTTTGAATATCTAGAAGCTCCTGTTCATAGAAATTTTTATAGTCACTATCATCAAGCTTCGCACTAAGGTGATCGCGTATTTCTATAAGGTGTTCAACATCTTTGATCGCATAGTTTATTTGCTTTTCAGATAATGGTCTTTTTCTCCAGTCAGAAAACTGAGACTCTTTTTCCATATCTATATCGAGGATCTCTTTCAAAAGAGACTTAAGTGATAGCTGAGTTTTAAAACCAATGAAAGTAGCCGCAAGTTGAGTATCAAATATATTGTTAACTTCACAGTCAAAAAATCTTTTGATTATAGGGATATCATTTGTTGCAGAATGGATAATCTTTTCGATATTTTGATCCTCAAAAATCTTTTTAAGAGGTGAAAAATCTATATCTACAAGAGTATCTATCAAAAAAACTTCTTTTTCAGTAGTTATCTGGATTAAACAAAGCTCTGGGTAATATGTACGCATCCAGTAAAATTCAGTATCTACAGCGATCTTTTGAGTATTTTCTAAAGCCGTAATTAAATTACTTAATTGTTTATTTGTATTTATTATCATCTTTATAATTTATTAAGAGGTTTTTTCCATGCTATTTTAGCAACTTGCTTAGCATCATGAGTTATTAAGTCGCCATGAGCTAGAATAATTTTATCAAAATCCCATTCTAATATGGTTTGTAAAGATTGAGCTGCTAATTTTTTATCTTTCCAACCTAGTTGATACTCAGGTGCAGGTTTTGCTTTATTCCACATTCTAAAAATCAACCACCATATTTTAATACCAAAACCTGTATTTTTAGTTTTACTACCTATGTTTTCTATGATATCAACAACAATCAAGGTTTTTGTCTCTTTATGCAGCAATACAACCTCATTCATGATTTTGGAACCAAGGATAGGCTGTTGCTTAAACTCGTTTAGCAAAGTTTTTTCTGTAAGAATACCTTCATACTTTAGATTAGGTTGTTTTTTCTCAATACCTTCACAGATATAAGTTTTAGAATTTGGAAAAGCTTCTTGAGCTGAGCTAATATATAAGTGGTGAAAATTACCTGGTGCAAATATATAACTAACTTCACCTAGTTTAAGTATTTCTTTCTTAAGCTTCTCATCAATTTTACATGGTGAATGAATAAGAATTGAACCATCATCTAATTTTACTAATGTTGTGCGAGAACTAAATTTAACACCTGAATATTTTATAGGGTATTCAATAATCCATATTTTATTTTCTATAAAAGAAATTATTTCGTACATATAGCTTATTTTGTGTTATGTGGAGTAAATTAAATTGTATATATGGTAACATTTTCACATATATATTAGTTAATAAAAATTAGATGATTTCTGATAATTCTAAAGATTTTGATTTGAAAAGCTTTTTAGCTAATTTAACTACTCATTCAGGTGTTTATCGGATGATTGATAAATATGGTGAGATAATTTATGTAGGCAAAGCAAAGAATCTTAAAAACCGTGTGAATAGTTATTTCTCAAAAGGTGCTAAAGATACCAAAACTCTTATGATGGCAGCTCAAGTTGTTAAGATTGAAATAACTATTACTCCCAGTGATTATGAAGCTTATTTGCTTGAGAATAGTTTAATTAAACAACATCGTCCTAAATATAATATTCTTTTTAAAGATGATAAGAGTTATCCATATCTGGTGATTTCACGTGATAAGTTCCCTAAAGTTTCTTTTTATCGTGGTAAATCTGCATATAAAAAAGGTCAATGTTTTGGACCATATGTTTCAATATCTTCGGTGAAAAACACCCTTAATATTATCCAGAAAATATTTCCAATCCGACAATGTGAAAATTCATATTATAAATCAAGAGTTAGACCTTGCTTGCAATATCAGATTAAACGTTGTTTAGCTCCTTGTGTTGGATTAGTTTCTCAAGAGCAGTATGATGAGCAATTAGCAATATTAAAGAAATTTCTAGCAGGTAAGTTTAGTAGTGTTTTAGAAGAAATATCTGAAAAGATGCATCATGCTTCGGAAAATATGGAGTATGAAAAAGCTCAGATCTATCGTGATCAGCTAGTAGTACTTCGTAAGTTACAGCAGCAACAAATAGTTGATATACAAGCAGATAAAACTTTTGATGTGGTTGGTATCTATATACAAGATAACTATGCAAGTATTGCCTTATTACAAATTCAAAATGGTGAGGTTGTTGCAGATAGACATTGGAGCATAGATGCAAAAGGTCAGGATAAAACATCTATAATGCATGCTTTTTTATCACATTTTTATTTAGGTGATGAGATTCGTAATATTTGGCCTAAAAATATAATCTTATCAAAAGTTGATTTTAGTGAGATACAAGATCTTATGACAAGTATTTCTCAGAAAATAGGTCAATCAATAAATTGGATATTAGCTCCAGCTGCAGATAATATGAAGTGGTTAAAGTTAGCAGAAGTAAATGCTCGTCAAAAGCTAAATATATATACAAGCTCAAAATCACAATATCAAAAACGTTTAGATTCGCTAAAAGAGTTTCTTGAGCTTGATCAAGATATTAAGCGTATTGAATGTTTTGATATCTCGCATTTTCAAGGTGAGGCGACAGTTGCTTCATGCGTTGTTTACACAGATGAGGGAGAGGATCGTAAATCTCATCGTAGATATAATATCAAAGATGTCAAAGCTGGGGATGATTATGCCGCTATCCATCAAGCTGTATCACGCCGAGTAAGTTCAGGATTAGAAGCTGATAATCTTCCAGATGTGATGATAATAGATGGTGGTAAAGGCCAAATCCATCAAGCAGAAGCTGTTTTTAGAGAGTTTGGGATTCAAGATAAAGTTCAGCTTGTGAGTCTTGGTAAGGGTGTTGAGCGAATTAGTGGTAAAGAAAAAATCTATAAAGGTTTTGATGATACTGAGTATACCTTAGATGAGCATAATCCAGGGTTTTTACTTTTACGTCAAGTTAGAGATTCTGCGCATGATCATGCTATTAAAGGCCAAAGAAAGAAGGTTAGCTCAAATAGGCAGTCATCAATTATTGAAGAGATTGAAGGAGTAGGACCTAAGCGTCGTAAAGCATTGATAATGTATTTTGGCGGTTGGCAAGAGCTAAGTAGAGCATCCGTTGATGAAATCTCTAAAGTAAAAGGAATTAGTAAAAAATTAGCTCAAGAAATATGGGAGTGTTTTCATTAAAATTTAGTGTGCATGATTTTTAGGAAAATTAATAAAGTTAAATATGTAGATACATTATTTTGCGTTAAAGTTAGTCGTTAATTTGCATGTAGGAGATAAATAAAATGTCTAACATAAAAAATCTTTTATTATTCTTTATAATTGGAATAGTACTTATTGTTTTTTGCTATTTCTTTGTAGATAGACAAATAGTATGGTTTTTACATGATCATCATTCTAGAAGTTACAAAATATTAGAAATTCTTGCAAATGATATAGTATTTTATCTCAGAGAATTAATTCCAATATTTTATATTTATTTTTTTATTAAACTTGTTATAAAAAAGACTAATAATTTAGATTATAAAGTTTTACTAATAGCAAATGCTGTAGTTATAGGACAAGTTTTAAAAGACTTTTTGAAAGGAATATTTGGTAGGTATTGGCCTGCAACTTTTATTAATAATAATCCATCTTTAATTAAAGATCATATGTATGGTTTTAACTGGTTTCATTCAGGTAGCGCATATAGTTCATTTCCATCTGGGCATGCAACTTTTATGCTTTCATTCTCAATAGCTGCATGGATATTATTTCCTAAGCTACGCTGGCTTTGGGTTTTACTAGCGGTTTTAGTTGTAGCTAGTCAGCTACTTATGTATTTTCACTTTGCTAGTGATCTAATAGCAGGATCTATGCTAGGCACATTGGTCGGTTATTATACAGCTAGTTTTTATAATAAAAGATCATCAACTTAATTTAGCAGAATCATAGCATTTAACAAAAACTATAGTTATAAAATGCTGATATGTTAAAATTATCACAAATATTTAATATTTGAATTTTAAAACTATAAATAATATGGAAAATAAACAAAGAAAAGCAATATCACTAATATCTGGTGGTCTTGACTCAATGCTTGCTACAAAACTTATGTTAGAGCAAGGAATACATGTTGAAGGTATAAATTTTTTTACAGGTTTTTGTGTCGAAGGGCATACTCATGCGATCCGTAAACATGATAAAGAAAAACAAAAAAGAAACAATGCTCTATGGGTTGCTGAGCAACTTGGTATAAAGCTACATATCATAGATGTTATAGAAGAATACAAAGATGTACTTCTAAATCCTAAATATGGCTATGGCGCAAATATGAATCCATGCCTTGATTGTAAAATTTTTATGGTACGTAAAGCAAAAGAATGGGCTATAGAAAATGGTTTTGACTTTATCATAACAGGTGAGGTTATTGGTCAAAGACCAATGTCACAACGTAGAAGCACTATGCCAGTTGTACAGAAACAATCAGGTATTGATGATCTACTTCTTAGACCTCTTAGTGCGAAAAACTTACCAGAGACAAAACCTGAAAGAGAAGGTTGGGTTGATAGGTCTAAATTAATGGGAATCACAGGTCGTGGTAGAAAAGAGCAAATGAAAATGGCTCGTGATTGGGGCATCGAAGATTATGCTTCTCCTGCCGGCGGCTGTTGTTTCCTTACAGATAAACAATACTCTGATAAGCTAGTTGATCTATGGCAAGCACGTAACTCAAAAGAGTATGAGTTTGATGATATTATGCTTCTAAAAGTTGGTAGACATCTTCGTTTCAAGCCTGAGTATAAATTGATAATTGGTCGTGAAGAAGGTGAGAACAACTATTTAAATGGCTATAAAAATCAATTTACTCATGTGTATTGCTCATCACATTCAGGACCGTTAATATTAATAGATGGTGATTTTGATAAAGCAGATGAAGAGTTTACGGCAAGTGTCTTAGGTAGGTTTACTCAAGGTAAAAGTGCTGATACAGTGACTATGGTATTTAACTATACTGATGGAACAAGCAAAGAAATAGTTGTAAAACCTATGCCAGCGGATGAAATTAAACAGGAGTGGTATATATAATATGAAAGAATTAAGTCTTGAAAGATTATTATGTCCTATGCCTGTGATTAAAACACAAAATGCTTTAAGAAGCATGGCTTCAGGAGAACAGTTAAAAGTTGTATGTACTGATCCTGGCACTATGCATGATATACCTGCTTGGTGTAAGGTAAATGATTATATACTTGTTAAAGCAGAACAAGTAGAAGATAAGTATGAATTTATAATCGAGGTGAAATAGTGGATCATTCAGTTTTAAATGTATTAGTTTGTCCAGTATGTAGATCAAATTTACATTATGATAAAGAAAATAAAGTTTTAATTTGTAAGGCTGATAAGCTAGCCTATCCAATTAGAGAAAATATTCCAGTAATGTTAGTTGAAGAAGCAAAAAAATTAACTCTTGAAGAGGTGAAAAAGTATGGCTAATATCCATGTTGTAATTCCAGCACGACTTAAATCAACTCGTCTACCTGGAAAAATGCTTGCTGATATAGCTGGTAAGCCAATGATTCAAAGAGTTTATGAGCAAGTGTCAAAGTCAAAGTTTGATAGCATAATTATTGCCACAGACTCTCAAGAGATTAAAGAAGTTGCAGAAGGATTCGGTGCAAAAGTAATCTTAACAAGGGATGATCATGAATCTGGCACAGATAGGATTGCTGAAGCTGTTACTAGTTTAGGATTTAATGATGATGATATCGTTGTTAATGTACAAGGTGATGAACCTTTAATTCCTGTTGAAAATATTGAGCAAGCAGCACAGCTGCTTATTGATAAGTCAGATGCTGTAGTTTCAACTCTTTGTGAAAGAATCTCAGATGCTGAAGATATATATAATCCTAATAACGTTAAAGTAGTGTTTGATAAGAATAATTATGCTTTGTATTTTAGTAGGGCTTCTATTCCTTTTGAAAGGGGATATTCTGAAAATCAAGAAGTTAATATCTCAGAATTTTTTAGACATATAGGTATTTATACGTATAGAGTAGGTTTTTTAAAGCATTATGCTGAATTGACTGTATCACCTATTGAGAACTATGAGGCTTTAGAACAGCTTAGAGTTTTATATAATGGTTATAAAATAGCGGTTGATCAAGCTCTAAAACCGACTCCAGCTGGTGTTGATACTCAACAAGATTTAGAAAAAATAAGGAAGCTTTTTTATGTTTAAACTAGATGCGCGCTTAGAAGCTGATACTTTTGAAGTTTGTGAATATTTAGATTGTAAAGTTTTAGTGATGAATAACTCTACTGTACCATGGTTTATAGTAGTACCTTTTACAGATAGAACCGAGTGGTATCAGCTTGATGATTCGGTTCAGTACAATGTGAATAAGATAATGAATAAACTCTCTGAGTTTCTTATTAAAGAATATAAAGTAGATAAGTTAAATGTAGCAACCTTAGGTAATGTAGTTAGTCAGATGCATTTACATGTGGTAGGGCGCTTTGAAACTGATCCAGCTTGGCCAGCTCCAGTATGGGGGAATATTGAATCTAAGCCATATACAGAACAAGAAAAAAGTAACTTAGTAGATAAGCTTAGAAAGATATTTTAGATTTTATGTGTTCCTTGGCAAGCTTTTGAGATATAAAAGTTTGGTCTTATATTAAATTTTGCATAGTAATTTTTCTCTAGGTGATTACTATATTCTTTAACAATCTTACTTGGCAAAAGATGTATTGTAGAACCACCAAAACCACCACCAGTCATTCTACCTCCATAAACTCCATCAAACTCTCTTGATAAGTCAACTAGATAGTCTAGCTCATCACAACTAACTTTATAGTCATTTTTTAGCGAATTATGTGATTGATACATTAACCTTCCTAAGCTTTGCCAATCTTTAGATTGCATTGCTTTAGTAGCGTCAATTACTCTTTGATTTTCTGTAAAGACATGTAGTGCTAATTTATAATCTTCTTCAACAAAATTGGCTTTAGTATGCTCAAGTTTTTGAGTATCTAGCTCTCTTAGTGATTTTATATTATTAAATTTCGCAACATTTTCACAGACTTGTCTACGTTTATTATAAGCAGACTCTGCTAAGTTATGCTTTATATTTGTATCAGCAATCAATATAGATACTTCATCAAGCTCAAAAGGGATATTTGTATAATTATCATTATTACAATCAATCATGGTTGCAGAATTTTTTTGTGAAAATATGCATGCCATTTGATCCATAAGACCACATTTAGTACCTATGTAGTCATGCTCTACTTTCTGTGCAATTTTTGCAAGGTTAAGTTTAGAGATATTCAACTTGTAAATTTCATTATAAGCATACGCTATTGCTGTATTTAACGAAGCTGACGAAGATAGTCCTGCACCAAAAGGTAAATCACTAAATATATAAATATCAGCACCTTTAATATCAGCTGAGAACTCATCTTTAATAATATTTATAGTACCTTTTATATAGTTTTGCCAAGTATTAGATAGTACTTGTTTTATATCATCTATATTAAATGAAGCGGAGTCATCTAAGTTTTCACTATAAACATTAATTATACTGTCATCTCTTTTCGTAATAGCAATAAATGTTCCTTTATCTATAGCAAACGGCATTACAAAGCCATTATTGTAGTCAGTATGCTCACCTATCAAATTAACTCTACCAGGTGAAAAAAACATCTCAGGATCGGCTTTGTATAGTGTTTTAAAACGGCTAACTAAATTATCTTTAATACAACTCATAATTATAGCTCTCTTAATACTTGTGCTGCTAGCTCAGGTGTAATATCTCTTTGAGACTCACCAAGCATTTCAAAACCGACCATAAATTTTTTAACAGTAGCAGAACGTAATAAAGGTGGATAAAAATGTGCGTGAAGTTGCCAATAATCACTTTCTTTAGCGTCTATTGAGCCATGCCATCCCATAGAGTAAGGAAATGATGTATCAAAGAGTTTATCGTATTTTGCCAATAACTGCTTAAGAGCATTTGCTAGAGATTTTTTTTGCTCGGAGTTTAAGTGATTGAGGTGTGAGCATTTAAATTTTGGTAAAAGTAATGTTTCATACGGCCATGTCGCCCAAAATGGTACAACAACTATCCAATCATTATTTTGATAAGCTATTCTCTCTTTTTCATTAATTTCTCTATTTACATAATCTAGAAGCATATTTGACTTATTTTTCTCAAAATATTCTTTTTGAGAAAGTTGCTCTTTTTGGGCTTCTGTAGGTAAGAAATCACAAGCCCATATTTGTCCATGAGGATGAGGATTTGAACAGCCCATAATAGAGCCTTTATTTTCAAAAACTTGTACCCATTGGTATTTTTTACTTAAGCTTGCTACTTCATCAGACCAGAGATCAACCACTTTAATTATATCTTGCTCTTGCATTGAAGCCATCGTGAGATTATGTTTTGCAGAGAAACAGATAACTTTTGCAATACCAGTAGCACCACTAACTTGGAATAGATCATCATTTACCTCAAGATCTTTAGATATTTTTTCTTTAGATAAAGCTGAAAAATCATTTTCAAAAACAAATGTTTCTGTGAAGTTTGGATTTGTCTCACCATTTGCTCTAGTATTGCTAGGACATAAGTAACATTTTTCATCATATTCAGGTAGAGAATTCTTCTGAGTTTCTTCAGATTGGCCTTGCCAAGGTCTATTTAATCTATGAGGTGATACTAAGATCCATTCGTTAGTTAATATGTTTTTTCTACGGTGAGATAACTTTATTTGAGAAATCATTTGTGAAATATTGATAGGCATTTGTAATAAAAAATGTTGTTTTGTATTTTATGTATAGTATATCATCATAATTATGATGTATTAACTAAATTTAATATTTAAACAATATAGGAAATAGGATATGCAAAATACAAATAAAATAAATTTTGTAGTCATTCGCGTGGCTATAATAGCAGCTTTAGCTGGATTATTATTTGGTATGGACATTGGTTATGTAAATGGTTCTTTAACTTTTATATCAGAAACT
This sequence comes from Francisella sp. 19S2-4, assembly GCF_036281795.1. Classification (NCBI taxonomy): domain Bacteria; kingdom Pseudomonadati; phylum Pseudomonadota; class Gammaproteobacteria; order Thiotrichales; family Francisellaceae; genus Francisella; species Francisella sp. 19S2-4. The sequence goes on along the minus strand of NZ_JAWUZH010000028.1, from coordinate 17,934 downwards.
TTTGGTTTAAGTGTTGCCGAAAGTGGTCATGTTTCTAGTGTTTTACTACTTGGGGCTGCTTGTGGGGCTTTAGTTAGTGGATTTCTATCGAAGCATTACGGTCGTAGAAAAGTATTGCTAATTGCGGCCGCTATTTTCTCTATTTTTACAATTGTTGGTATTTTTTCTCCTAATTATGAAATCTTTATTGGTTCTAGGTTTGTATTAGGTGTAGCAGTTGGTATAGCATCATTTATAGCGCCTTTATATTTATCTGAGATAGCTCCAAAGGAGTTCAGAGGAGCTTTGATAGCTTTATATCAATTAATGATAACAATTGGTTTATTTTTGGTGTTTTTAACAAACTCTGCTCTAGAAAATACAGGCTCTTGGAGAATTATGCTATCAGTGTTAGCTGTTCCTTCAGTAATAATGTTTTTTGGCTGCTTAACTTTGCCAAGAAGTCCTAGATGGCTTGTTTTGAAAGGTAATGATGAGGAAGCAGCTTTAGTTCTTAAAAAAATAAGATCTTGTGAAGTAAAAGCATTAGAAGAGCATAAAGAAATTAAGCAAACTACTCATCAAGGCGTAAGTATATTTTCTTTACTTAAGAAAAAGTTTTTTATAAAAGTGGTGTTGTTGGGTATAGCTCTTCAAGCATTTCAACAGTTTACTGGTATGAATGCGTTTATGTACTACTCAACAGATATCTTTAAATTAGCAGGTTTTACTAATCCTTCGACATCTACGATTGTTATTGGGTTATTAAATATGTTAACAACATTTTTAGCTATTAAATATGTTGATAAGTTTGGCCGTAAGCCAATTTTATACTTTGGATTAAGTTTACTTATAATCTCTTGTATTGTGGTAGGATTTATATTTAAAACACATTTTGTTTATGGTCAAGCTATGGTTTTATCGCAAGCTTTACAATGGACTGCCTTAATATTCTGTTTATTATTTATTTTTGGTTTTGCGATATCAATGGGACCAGTTATTTGGATTTTATGTTCAGAGATTCAGCCTATAGAAGGTAGAGACTTTGGTGTTACAGCTTCGACTATGAGTAACTGGATCTGTAATGCTATTATTGGTAATTTTGCTCTTACTTGGTTAACATTCCATCCAGATAATACATTCTTTGGTTTTGCGATATCTTGTATGGTTTGTGTGTTATTCGTTAAATTCTTTGTGCCTGAGACAAAAGATGTTTCTCTAGAGGAAATTGAAAATAATCTCAGAGCAGGTAAGTCTTTAGCAAAAATTGGTCGTTAATAAATTTTATTAAAAATAATGGAGATATAATGGAAGCACAAAAAGAATATAAAAGGATAGTATTTCTAATTGCTATAATAGCAGCATTAGGAGGTTTGCTATTTGGTTTAGACCAAGGGTTTATAGCCAATGCAGGAACAACGCTCGATCATATTTATAATATGGAGCCTGGAAGTATTGCTGAGGGTAAATTTAATGCTATATTAGCTTATGGTGGTATCTTAGGTACAATATGTAGCGGCTTTTTTACTAGATATTTTGGTAGAAAAAATACATTATTGATTGCTGGATTTTCATTTCTTATTGGAGCTTTAGTATCTTCTCTTTTACCTCCTTTAAATATACTTACTGCTTGTAGGTTTATACTTGGGTTTGGTGTTGGTCTAGCTTCTTTTGCAACTCCTTTATATTTAGCAGAGACAGCACCTAAAGAAATAAGAGGTGCGATGTCATCATTATTCCAACTAATGATAACATTTGGTATATTCTTGATATGCTTGGTTAACGTTGTGATTGTTGAAACATCTGGACATACAAAAATATCGTTAACTTTAATGTTTAGTGTTATTACATTATTCGCTTTTCTAATGTTTGTAGGTTGTTTCTTTTTACCTAAAAGTCCTAGATGGCTTATGATGAAAGATAGAGAAGGAGAGGCAAGAGCGGTATTAGCAAGACTTAGAAACAAGGATGAGATTGATAGAGAAATTCTAGAGATGAGTCAAAATGATAAGCAAGAGTCTCATTCTGTCAAACAAGTATTAAGTAAAGGCTTCTTCTGGAAGATACTTATTGTTGGTGTGGTAATTCAAATGTTCCAACAATTAGTAGGTATTAACGCTATGATATATTATGCACCAAGCTTTCTTCAAGGAGCTGGGTTAAATATTATCCTCGCTGGGTTAGCTGTATTTTTAGTAAACTTTCTTTCAACATTTCCTGCGATTCGTTGGGTTGAGAAATGGGGTAGAAAAAAGCTATTAACAGTAGGTGCTTTAATAATGGCGATAGCTCTTATAGTTGTGGCTGTATGTTTTTATGCTATTGATGTTGCTCATATTAATTCAGAATTCCCTAAATATATATTATTGATTGCATGTTTGGTTTATATCTTTGGTTTTGCTTGTTCTTGGGGACCTGTAGCATGGATTATCTGTTCAGAGATATTTCCTCAAAATGTCCGTGAGTTTGGTATGACTATTACAACTATTATTAACTGGACTTTTGTTTGGATAGTTGTAGCATATTCAAATGTAATAATGGGCGCAGGAGTTTGGGGTAAGCCAATGATATTTATTAGCTATGCTATATTCTGTATTATCGCAATAGTCTTCTTAAAATTATTTGTACCAGAAACAAAAGGTGTTAGTTTAGAAAAAATTGAAGATAATCTTGTATCTGGTAAGAAACTTCGTAATCTAGGCCAATAGCTAGCTCTTAATAAAGTTGTATATTTCTCTTAAATAATGTATCCTTTGCATTGTAATTATTAATAGTTAAATCAAAAAACAAGGAACTATAATTATGAAAGCTTCAGCTAGGCATTTACTAGTGCAATCAGAATCTGAGTGTCAACAAATTAAAAAGGACATAACTGAAGGTAAAATCACATTTGAAGAAGCTGCTAAAAAGCATTCTCTATGCCCATCTGGTGCTAGAGGTGGTGATTTAGGTACTTTTTCTCAAGGGCAAATGGTTCCTGAATTTGACAGGGTAGTATTTAACGATGAACTAAATAAAGTTCATGGTCCAGTTCAAACTCAATTTGGTTATCATCTATTAGAAATTACATCTCGCGGATAATTTAAATTTCTTATAATTTTCAAATTATTAATAAGATTTCTCATAATAAAAATTACGGATAAAAATGAATTCTGAAACTAAAAAAGATTTTAGTCAGCTTGGACTAAGTCAAGATATCGTAGATACTGTTATTAAATTAGGGTATGAAAATCCTACACCTATTCAACAGTATGCTATTCCATATATCTTATCGGGTAGAGACGTGCTAGGACAAGCACAAACGGGTACAGGTAAAACAGCAGCATTTGCATTACCTCTAATAAATAATATGGACTTTGACTCTAGAGATAGAGCTCCACAAGTTTTAGTATTAGCTCCAACTAGAGAATTAGCTATACAAGTTGCTGAGCAATTTGAGGCTTTTTCAAAAAATGTTCCAAATCTTGATGTTGCATGTATCTATGGCGGCCAAGAATATGGTTCTCAAATTAGAGCTCTTAAAAAGGGTGTCAAGGTAGTAGTTGGTACTACAGGTCGTGTGATGGATCATATAGAAAAAGGTACATTACAACTAGATAATCTAAGAGCGCTAGTATTAGATGAAGCTGATGAAATGCTTAGAATGGGCTTTATTGACGATGTAAAATTTGTATTAAGTCATGTCTCTGATGAATGTCAAAGGTTACTTTTCTCAGCAACAATTCCTACAGATATTGCTGATATTATACAGGAATATCTTAGAAACCCTTGTAAAATTCAAGTAAAAGCAAAAACAAAAACAGCTAACACTGTAACTCAAAAATTTATAGTGATTAAAGGTTTTAGAAAAATAGATGCTTTAGATAGATTACTTGAAGTTGAAGAAACTGATGGTGTTATTATCTTTGTTAAAACTAAGACTAGCACTATAGAAGTCGCTGATAATTTAAAAGCTCTTGGATATAAAGTTGCAGCTATAAATGGTGATATGCAACAATCTCAAAGAGAGTATATCGTTGATCAATTTAGAAGTGCTAAATCAGATATCTTAGTAGCTACGGATGTGGTTGCTAGAGGTATTGATCTTGAGAGAATTTCTCATGTAATTAACTATGATATGCCTGGTGATACAGATACTTATGTACATAGAATCGGTCGTACAGGTAGAGCTGGTCGTGAAGGTACTTCTATCTCTTTAGTTCCTCTAAAAGAGATGCGATTCTTACGTATCCTAGAAAAATTTACAGGCTCACCAATGCAAGAAGTCTTTATGCCAAGTGCAAAAGATTTAGCAGATAGTAGAATAGAGAACTTTAAAGCTAGAATAACTTCAGCGATAGATAAAAATAAATCTTTAGATAAATATAAAGATGTTATCACAAGTATTCGTGATGAGTTAGAGCTTGATTCAGATGAGCTTTTAGCTGTATTAACATTACTTGCTCAAGATAAGAAGTCTTTTTTCCCTAGAGAAATTCAAGCTAGAGATGATAAGCCTCGTAGAGATAGAAGCTTACGTGATAATCGTAGAGATAATGATAGATTTGAGCGTAGTAGAGGCGACCGTAATGACAGAAATGATCGTGGTGGCGATAGAAATAGCCGTTTTGATAGATCTGAGAGAAAGCCTCGTAGAAGTGTGAATATTGATTTAACTACATACAAGCTTGAAGTTGGACGTGATAATGATGTTCAGCCTAGAAATATTGTAGGTGCTATAGCTAATGAAGGAAATATCGATAGTAAACATATTTGTAATATTTCTATTCAGAAAGATCATACTTTAGTAGATTTACCGTCAAACTTATCACCAAAAGTTGTAGAACATCTTAAAAAAGTATGGGTTGCAGGTAAAAAATTAAATATTACAGCTCAATAAAAAATCAGATTTTCTAAAAGCAAGCTTTTGCTTATATTTTCAAATATTTATTAAGATATACATCATAAAATATTAATCTTTTTTTAAAGAGTAATATATAAAATTAGTTGAGTTTATTCTATTTGTTTAATGAAACCTGTATAATTCATCAAACTATCTATCTAATTATAATTTTTACAAATGAGTAACTATATTTTTATAGTTTCTGCGCCATCAGGTGCTGGTAAAAGTTCTTTATTAAAAGCTTTTTTAGAAACAAAAATAGGTAAAGAGAATTTTGCGGTAGCTACTTCTCATACAACTAGAGCTCCTAGAGCCGGTGAAACAAATGGTAAAGAGTACCACTTTGTTTCGGTCCCAAAGTTTGAAGAAATACTTAAAGAAGACGGCTTTATTGAATATGCTAAAGTTTTTAAAAATTACTACGGGACATCAAAAGCAGAAATTGATAGATTACTTGCTGAAGGTAAGAACATAATACTTGAAATTGATTGGCAGGGAGCTCAACAAACTCGAGTAATATATGGTTCTAAAGCAAAGAGTATATTTATACTTCCGCCTTCTATGGATGAGTTAAGAAAGCGCTTAGAATCTAGAAATACAGACTCTAAAGAGACTATTGACTATCGAATGGACCAAGCTGAAGCTGAGATTTCTCATGCAAGTGAGTTTGATTATCAGCTAGTTAATGATGATTTTAGTCAGTCCTTAGAGCAATTATGTAAATATTTCGAAGAAAATATCCAAAGTTAAAAAAGGAGCATTTGGATGTTAAATCAAAAACTGATAAAAGAAAAAATATCACAGGCTAGGACTGAGTTACCTAGTTTAAAGATTGAAGATGCTGAAAAACAAAAGTATATTGATGAAATAAAAGATTTATTAAAACAAAATAATGCTTGTTTGGTAGCTCACTATTATGTGGATGCAGAAATCCAAGAGTTAGCAGAGCAAACGGGAGGTTTTGTTGGAGACTCTCTTGCGATGGCTAAGTTTGGCTTAGAAAGTGATAATGATACTTTAATTGTAGCAGGTGTAAGATTTATGGGCGACTCAGCTAAAATCCTTAGTCCTGAGAAAAAAGTCCTAATGCCAACTTTAGAGGCGGAATGTTCATTAGATTTAAGTTGTAATAATGGTGAGTTTGAGAAGTTTATAAAAGAGCATTCAGATAGGGTTGTTGTAGTATATGTGAATACTTCAGCAGAGATAAAGGCTTTAGCTGATTGGACTGTTACTTCTTCAAATGCTCTAGAGATTTGCTCTTATCTACATAAGCAAGGCAAAAAAATTCTATGGGGACCAGATAGGTTTCTAGGTGATTGGATCGCAAAACAAACAGGTGCTGATATGTTATTATATGATGGTAGCTGTATTGTACATGAAGAATTTAAAGCCCAAGCGTTAGATGATTTAATGTTAGAGTATCCAGAAGCTGCTGTTTTAGTTCATCCAGAGTCTCCAGCTGAAATTGTAAAAAGAGCTGATGCTGTTGGTTCTACTTCACAACTAATAGCGGCTAGTCAAAATATGGATAATGATAAATTTATAGTTGCTACTGATACTGGTGTTTTCTATAAAATGAAGCAGTTATCACCACATAAAGAGTTCATTCCAGCTCCTACAGCTGGTCGTGGAGCTACTTGTCAATCATGTGCTAAATGTCCATGGATGAAGTTAAATCAATTGAAGAATTTAAGAGATTGTTTAGTATCGCAAAATAATCAAATTTTTGTAGATGAAAATGTGAGACAGAAAGCTCTTATCCCTCTAAATAGAATGATAAATTTTTAGGAAAGTTCAATGTCTAAAATAATGCTAAATAATAATCAAATAGCTGAAGTTCCTAGTAATCTTATTCAAAGATTAGTAAAAGAAACTTTAGCAGAAGATGTAGATAGTGGTGATATCACAGCACAATTAGCTCAGGATATTAATACTACAGCTTTTTGTATCACTCGTGAAGATATGATTCTTTGTGGTCAACAATTTGCTAATGAAGTTATAAGACAGGTTGATAAAAATATTCAAATAATATGGTTTTATGATGATGCTCAAAAAATCCCAGCAGGTCAGAAAATATTTGAATTAAAAGGCAATGCTAGAAGTATTCTCACAGTTGAAAGGACTATGTTAAATTTTATTCAAATGCTTTCGGCAACTGCTACAGCTACAAATAATCTAGTTAAACTAATATCTAACTATGAAACTAAACTACTTGATACTCGTAAGACTATTCCTGGTTTTCGTTTAGCACAGAAATATGCAGTTAAATGTGGAGGTGGTTTTAATCATCGTATAGGTTTATTTGATGGTTATTTGATCAAAGAAAATCATATTCGTTCTACTGGTGGTATATCTCAAGCTGTTGCAAAAGCTAAACAATTAGATAGTAGTAAAGTTGTAGAAGTTGAAGTTACAAGTTTAGATGAGTTAAACCAAGCGATAAATGCTGGAGCAGATATTGCTATGCTGGATAATTTTCCAATAGAAGACATTTACACAGCTGTTGGTCTTGCTAAAGATAAAGTTGCATTAGAGGTTTCTGGTAATATTGATAGTAATTCTATACTAGAAATGGCGAAAACAGGAGTTGATTTTATATCTGTAGGAGCACTTACTAAGCACATTAAAGCTATAGATTTATCTATGCAGGTTCAGATATAAAAATGATTACTAAAAACCATGATATTGCTATAGTTGGCGGAGGCTTAGCTGGAGTAGTTGCTGCTATAGAATTAGCTGAGAAAGGTTTAGATATAGCTGTTATTTGTAATAAGCCTGTTAATTTTTGTGCTAGTTCATATGCTCAAGGAGGTATAGCAGCAATAATTTCTAAGGAAGACTCTATAGAGTCACATGTTGGTGATACTTATATTGCAAGTGGCAATATTGCAAATCTTCAAAGTATAGAGCAGGTTGTAAAAAACTCAAACCATTCAATAAAATGGCTTGAACAACATGGCGTTGAATTTGATAGAAAAAATGATGGAACTTATAGCTTACACTTAGAAGGAGGGCATTCGTTACCAAGGATATTACATATCAAAGATTATACTGGAAGAGCAATTATATCGAAATTATATGAGAGACTTTGCAGTTTTCAAAATATAACTATATATTCAGAACATGAAGCATTCAAACTAATAAAAAAGGATAATAAATGTATAGGCGTATATGCTTATGATACTAAATATCAAGTAGTTAAATTTATAACTAAAAAAGTCATATTAGCATCTGGTGGCGCATCAGGATTATATAAATATGTAACTAATTATACAGCTGGTACAGGCGCTGCAATGATTATGGCATATGATATTGGCTGTAAGTTGGAAAATTTGGAGTTTACACAATTTCATCCTACTTGTTTTTTTGGCAAAGAGGGTAAGCCTATTTTAATTTCTGAAGCTATTAGAGGTAGTGGAGCTGTTTTAGAGACAGAAAAAGGTGTAAGGATTATGAAGTCAGTCCATGAAAAAAAAGATCTTGCACCTCGAGATATTGTAGCTAGACAGATTTATATAAATATGCAAGCTGGTAGAGATATCTATCTAAATGCGACTCATTTAAATACTAGTCAGTGGCAAGATAAATTTCCCTATATATATGAGAAGTTATTAGATAATAATATAGATCCAACTATAGATAGAATTCCGATATCTCCCGCAGCTCATTATAGCTGTGGTGGAATTAGTGTTGATGAAAATTCACATACAGCTATCCAGGGTTTATATGCTGTTGGAGAAGTTTCTTGTACTGGCTTACATGGAGCAAATAGGTTGGCAAGCAACTCCTTATTAGAGTGTGTTGTATACGCACTAGAGGCTAGTAAACATATACTGGACAATCTTGAAGAAACTTTTGTTCAAAATAATGGAACATTAGAGTTGTTTGACTCAAAAAAAGATTATTCTCAAAATATAGCTGAGCTTAGACAAATAATGTGGGATAATGTTGGCTTGGTTAGAAGACAGTCTGAGTTAGAAGAGGCTTACCGACAAGTTAGTTTGTTTGAAAGTGCTATAGATAATGATACTGTTTTAGATAGCTTAGACATTAATTTAGAAAACTATAGAAAAATTTTAAAAATGGCTAAACTTACCATACAAAGTGCTTTAGCAAGAAAAGAGAGTATAGGAAGTCATTATTTAAGAAGTTAATAAATATAAGTAAAGGTATAAGTTCAAACTATGAGAGATAAGATATTTTCAATTCCTAAAGTCGTACTTCATGATCATCTTGATGGCGGTGTACGAGCTAGTACTATCGTCGATTTAGCTAGAAAATATAATATAAATTTACCTAAGAGCTCAGAGAAAGAACTCGCAGAGTGGTTTTATGAGCAGTTCTCATCTAAAGATTTTAATAAATGCTTTGATGCATTTAATATAGCATGTGCTGTTATGCAGACAGAAGAAAGTATTGAAAGAGTTGCTTTTGAGTTTGCACAAGATCATGCTTTAGATAATGTAATCTATGTAGAGGCAAGGTTTTGTCCTTATTTTCACACAGCAAAAGGTTTAACATATGATCAGATTATCAAAAGTATAGCTAGAGGATTTGATAAAGCGAAGCATGAGTATGGTATAGACTCAGGTATATTAGTATGTGGAATGTATCATCTTGATGATGATATTAATTTAGAGATAGCTGAACTATGTATTAAACATGATGAAGTTGTTGGCTATGACTTTGCGGGTATGGATATTGATGGAAGTCTATCCCAAACATTACCTAAAACTGTGGAGTTTTTACAACAAAATAGTATTAGTTTTACAGTTCATAGTGGTGAATTCTCAAATATTGAAAACATTAAAGATAGTATTTTAAGTGGAGCAAAGAGAATTGGTCACGCATGTAATCTTTATAAAACTACAGATACTGATACTTTAAGAGAAACTATAGCACTATTTATTGACAGAGGTATACATATTGAGTCAAATGTAAGTAGCAATCTAGCATTAGGACTAGTAGATAGTTTTGAAAATCACCCATATCAAAGAATGCTCGGTGATGAAATTAGTATAGCTCTAAATACGGATGATAGATTAATGTTAGAAGGTATAACTCTTACGGATGAATATACTTTAGCACATCAGAAAAATAATTTGTCTTTTTCAAATATAGTTGTGATGAATTTAAATGCTGCAAAAGCTGCTTTTGCTAAAGACGAAATCAAAAATAAGATAGTCAAGAAAGTAAAGAGTTTTGCTGAGGCAAATATATTGTAATCATATTTTTAAGCTTAATATTCTATAAAATTTTACTTTTAAAAAAATATACAAGTTATTTTGTTTATGTTTTTACTTATTTCAGACTTTTAAATTTTTTTATAAAACATTATATTATAAAAATAATATTTTACATTTTATAAATAATAATGAAGAAAATTACAGTAATTGTTTTAAGTTTTGTCTGCTTTTGCTCGTCATTTGCTATGGCTCATAATAATGCCAAACAACCATCTGTAGAAAGTTATAGAACTAAAATTATAAATGCCGATCAGCAGATTATTCAATTAATAGCTGAACGTAAAGGATGGCGTAAAAAAATGTTAAAACTTGAGAAGAAACAAAATCTACCAAGTTATGATCCATTTAAGGATAGTTCATTAGAAAAAACACGAACATCTTTTGCAATACAATATGATGTTTCTCCTAAGTTAGTAGATCAAGTTTTTAATATATTAAATACGCAGGATTTACAAACTGCAGATCAAAGTTTTTAATAAAATATATAGGTGAGGTAAAAGTAGTATATGTCTATTTATAAATTTAAGCTTATAGCTAATGATGGAACAGAATTTTATTTACCAAGAAATAAAGTTCTTTTAATTGTTAATGTGGCTAGTAAATGTGGTTTTACTAAACAGTATAAAGGTTTACAACATTTGCATGAAAAGTATCCAGAATTAGAAATTATAGCATTTCCTTGTAACTCTTTTGGTGGACAAGAACCTGGTAGTGATGATGAAATTAAAGAATTCTGTGAAACTAATTTTCATGTTACATTCCCTATTATGCAAAAAACGAAAGTTAATGGTAAAGATTCAGAACCTTTATTTAACTATTTAAAAGAACATGCTAAAGGAATATTAGGGACTGAAAGAATAAAGTGGAATTTTACTAAGTTTTTAGTCTCAAAAGATGGTAAAACAGTTCAAAGATATGCGCCAAAGACAATTCCTGAAGATATAATTCCTGATATTGAAAATTTTTTAAAAGATTAATTTTTCTTAGTATATAAACTCTCTAAATACTTACCTAATTAACATATAGCTATAGAATACTTGGCTTTAGAAGTTTGCTTCAGTAAAATTTTAAAGATTAGTATGCATATGCGTAACTAAAAATTTAAGCTTATAATATTTTTTAATCTAAAATAATTCAGGAGTTAAAAGTGATTTCATCATCTCTTTCTTATATATCATCATTACTATTAATATGTAGTGTAATTGTACTTATCTCTAGTAAGTCTAAGTCAAAAATATTTGAGTATTTCCCAGCTATTGTAATAATATATTTTTTGATAGTAGTATTATCAATATTTGGTTTATGGAATACAAATTCTATAGAGATTAAACAAACTAAATCTCAACTTGAAGGAATAATATTACCTATAATGTTATTTCTGATGCTTATTCGTTGTGATATTAGAGTTGTAATTAAGCTCGGAAGAAAATTATTAATAGCATTTTTTGGGGCAAGCATTAGTATAATGATTGCTTTTATCATTATGTATTTAACTATTGGTAAACATATATCACCGGATGCTTGGAAAGGGTTCTCAGCATTATCAGCTAGCTGGATGGGTGGTACTGGTAATATGATTGCAGTTAAGCAAGCTCTTAATACTCCAGACAATCAGATGGGATATATCCTTCTGACAGATTCAATAAGTTATACTATTTGGTTTGCATTTTTATTTGCTCTTATATCTCGAGCAAATGTTTTTGATAAATGGACAAAAGCAGGATCATTAGATGAACATATTAGTAAGGTTGATATTCAAGATCCTTATAATCTCAAAGGAGATATTAATTTTGTAGGTATTTTTTTATTGTTAGCTATAGCATTCACAGCTACAGATATCTCAAGTATAGTTGCAACTTATTTACCTCAAACTGCACTTATTTCGACAAAGACTTGGACTATTTTAATAGTGACTTTCTTAGGGTTTATAGGAGCAATGACACCTATAGCTAAAATAAGAAGTGATAGTATTATTGCGAGTATATTTTTATATTTCTTAGTAGCTTTAATAGCATCAGGATCATCATTTAAAGGATTCTCCGAGGCTCCAATATATATAGCTTGTGGAATAATGATTTTAGTTATTCATGCTATAATAATGACAATTATAGCTAAGATATTTAAATTAAATTTAGCAATGTGTTCTATAGCATCATTAGCTAATATTGGTGGTATAGCAGGGGCTCCTATCTTAGCAAGTGCTTATAGTAGAAGTTTAGTTTCTATAGCTGTGGTTATGGCATTACTTGGCTTTTTAGTAGGGACTCAAGGTGGTTTAATTGTTGCTAAAATACTTTCAGGATTCGCAATATGAGTAAAATAGTAGATATAAAAACATCTATAGTAAAAATAGCTCTTAAAAGAACATTTGTAACAGCTGTACGAAGTACAAATCATATTGATGCGTTAGTTGTTGAGTTAATTCTAGATAATGGGATCAAAGGCTACGGCGTAGCACCTGCAACAACCGCAATTACTGGTGATACATTACAAAGTATGCAATATATTACTAATGAAATCTTTGCTCCAGTTATTAAAGGTTCTAATTTAGCTGATTATGAAGAAACTCTAAAACAAGCCTTTAAAAGAGTTATGTTTAATCCAGCTGCAAAGATGGCTATTGACTTAGCATTTCATGATTTATTGGCAAAACAAAAAAATCTTTCTGTAGCAAATTTTCTCGGAGCTAAAAATAATATTATTGAAACAGATGTATCTATAAGTTGTGGTACAGTTGCTGAGACAGTTGAAAATGTTCAAAATGGTGTAGAAGCTAATTTTACAGCAATTAAAGTTAAAACTGGTGCAGACTATAATAGGGATATAGAGTTACTTAAAGCTCTTGATAATGAGTTTGATAGAAGCATAAAATTTAGGTTTGATGCTAATCAAGGCTGGAGTGTAGCAGAGACGAAACAGTTTATTGAAGAGCTAAATAAATATAGTTTAAATGTTGAGATAATTGAGCAGCCAGTTAAATACTATGATATTTCAGCAATGCGAGAAATAACCCAATTTAGTAATATTTCAATAGTTGCTGATGAGTCTGTATTTGACGCTAATGATGCTAAACGAGTCATAGATGAAAGAGCTTGTAATATGATAAATATAAAGCTTGCAAAATCTGGAGGCATTCTAGAAGCTAAAAGAATTAAAAAGCTTGCAGATGCTGCTGGTATACCATGTATGGTAGGCTGTATGATGGAGTCACCTGCGGGAATTTTAGCTACAGCAAGTTTTGCATTAGCTGAAAATATCACGGTAGCTGATCTTGATCCTTTAGATTGGGTTGCGAAAGATATCTATAGTGGTTATATAACTTTTAATGAACCAAATATTATTTTAAAAGATAATTTAATCGGATTTGGTTATAATTTCTAAAAATATATAAATGTTTGTTAATAGATGAAAACAGACAAAGTGATGGTTCTAGTTCATGGCTTTATTAAAAATAGTAAAGACATGCGAACTTTAGCAGGCTTTTTTAAACAGCATTATGATGAGATTATATCTATAGATTTACCGACTACTTTTGTAACTATGGATGTTGCAGTTACTAAGTTATGTCAAGTAATAGAAAATATTCCAAAGACAAAATATATTACTTTCTTAGCCCATAGTATGGGAGGGATAATAGTTTGTAAATGTATAGATAAATTGCAGCTTAAAAATATTGAAAAATGTGTGTTCATAGCTACGCCATTTAGGGGTTCAAAAATTGCTGACTTTGGCGACAAGATTCCTTTTTATTCTAGAATATTAAAACCAAATAAAGAGTTAAAAGTCACTGATAGCTATATTGATGTGTGTAATAAGGTATCTGCTAAATTTCCAGTAGGCTTAATTGCAGGCAATAAGCACTCAAAATTTAACCTTTTAGCAAGGCTTTGTTTTAATAAAGATAATGATGGATTAGTTGAGATAGATTCTGTATTTGCTATAAATAGTGATGATAGAATAATTTTGCATAAAAATCATGGAGAAATTCATCATGATATTGAGACGCTTAATAAAGTAGATCTTTTTTTAAAAACGTTAAGTTTCGAGTAAATCTTATATTAGCTTAATCGTATATATTAAATATATTTAATTAATTATATAAATATCTTAGTATTGGGATTAATCTGCTAATGATAATTCTGGAGCGGCAAAAGAACTGTCTTCTTGATATTCTACCTCATGTGCAAGATAAGCAAAGCTTGTTGTTGAAAATAGTATAAGTGTACAAGATGTTAAAAAAGTTTTTATCATTGATTCCCTCTTTATTGTTTTTTTTGCTAAAAAGCGGGCATAATTATTTCATTCCTCTGATAAGATGTTAAGTCAATATTATTTATTTGGTATATTAGTTTTATTTATAAGTAAAAAATAATTAGTTTTTAGATAGAGGAATAAAAGCTTTATTGTTAAAGCGTACAATTGGACTGAGTATATAAATAAAAGGAGATAAGAATGAGTATGAAAAAAATACTTTTAGTAGGGTGGAATCCAGAGTCAGTAGATTATTCAAGATATCCTGGAATGAATCCAGAAAAGCTTCGTAGTGTTCTTGAGGGAGATTTACAAAAGTTAAACGATATCGGCTATGATGCACATATGGGTTATATCACTAGTGAGGCAACAGCCGTTAAAGAGGTTTGTAATATCCTTTCTAACAACATTTTTGATATTATTTTGATAGGTGCTGGCGTGCGTAAGGATGATAGTTGTTTTCTTCTATTTGAAAAGCTAGTAAACGTCGTTCATGAGCATGCAACTTCTGCAAAAATATGTTTTAACACTGGACCAACAGATAGTGTTGAAGCTGTTCAGCGTTGGGATATCTAATCTTAATAAATATTGTCTTATATTTCTAAAAATACTAATTTGTCTTTGATTTAAAATTTTTTTAAGTGTAAATTTAAATTATTAGCATAAGCTAATTTGGGATTAAATATGAAAAGTCACAAAAGTTTAAAGCTATTTGGTTTAATAATATTAATCGCTCCTATTGTCTGTATAGCTCACGAACATCAACATTCATCAAATCAGTATGGTTATATTATAAGAGATAATGATGGAGTAAATATTACTAATAAAATCTTATCAGAGAGATCTCCTTATTGTAGTAGTTATAAGGGTAATTATTTTGCTATTGCAAATGATGCTAATCTAGGTCAAGAAAACTCATCATATATGACAATAAAAACTAATAGTGAGGATTGTATTATTATTAGTAATGGTATCCCTAATCATGCTTATGATGATGCTAAAGAGGGAGCTTTTCCAAATAAAGTAGTACCACAATATCAGATATTTATAGTTTCTAGAAATCCAAAACAATTAGACAAACTAACGCCTTTATCTTTAAGAATGGATAATGCAGTTATGCTTAATGGTGTTAAGGTAGATCTGCTCGCAGCAGGTTGTTATGGAGTGGGTGATGGTAAGATCGGTTGCTTTAATCCAAATACAAAGTGGCGTTATAATCCAGCATATGAAGGTTCAGATTTTATAATGGATAGTCATCATGCACATTCTCAACCTGACGGAACTTATCATTATCATGCTTCACCTAATGCATTATTTAAAGATAACTCATCAGTTGAATCTCCAGTGATAGGTTTTGCAGCTGATGGTTTTCCAATTTATGGTAGTTATATTAAAAAAGATGATAAGATTGTAGCTGTTAAATCTAGTTATCAACTAAGAAAAGGTAATCGTCCGGATGCTCCAGATAGCCCTGGTGGAAAATATACAGGAGAGTTTATCGATGATTATCAATATGTACCAGATAGTGGTGATTTAGACAAATGTAATGGTATGACATATGAGGGTCATTATGGATACTATGTTACCAAAGGATATCCTTATATTATTAACTGTTTCAAAGGTACTCCAAATAAATCTTTTATGAAAAAACCTCCTGAGAGAAGATTATAAAAATTCATCATATCAAAGTTTATATCTTTAGCTTATTATATTTAATATAGAATAGTTTTTAGGTCTATAGATATGACTTTTCTAACAGAAAAACAGAATCGTGAAATTGAAGAATATGCTATTTCTCAAGGATTAAACCTAATCGAAAATGCTTCAGATGAAATCGTTAAACTTATTTGTGCTAAATTTGATAAACAGAATAAAGTATTAGTAATCGTAGGTTCAGGTAATAATGGTAGTGATGGAATTGCTGCTGCTATTAAACTCTATAATAAAGGTTATAATGTTGACGTTTATCGAGTTTTTCCAAAAGGAAATCAAGACAATCAAAACTATTATCAAGAGTTTTCAAAGTTAAAAGCTCCTTTAGAAAAGTTGCCAGATATTAGTAGTTATGATGTCGTAATCGATGGAATATTTGGTATAGGATTAGATAGGAATCTAGAAGGGGATATTTTAGAGATTGTCAAAACTATAAATCAAGATGGGAAATATATATTAGCAATAGATGTACCAAGTGGTTTAGGTGCTTTTAATGCTAAAGTTTACGGTGAGGCAACCCAAGCTAGACAGACAATTACATTCTTAGCAGATAAGCAAGGGCTACATACTGGAGATGGTTTAGATTATGCTGGTAAAATAACTGTTAAAGAGTTAATTAATAGTGAAAACATCAAAATTAGCCAGTCAGAGTATCAAGTTTATAAAAATCATATTCAAGATATAAATCTCGATAATATCCTTAGAAAAAGGAAAAATACTAATAAAGGTACTTATGGCAATCTAGCTATAATTGGTGGTAATGTTGGTATGAATGGGGCTTTGCAGTTAGCTGGTAAAAGTTCACTATATAGTGGTTGTGGTAAGATCTCAATGGTCTCTCTAGATAAAGACTTTCGTGCTGATATGTCTATGCCTGAACTAATGACAAAATCCCTAGATGATATTCCTAAAAATCTAAATACTTTCTCAGCTTTGGTAGTAGGTGTTGGTTTTGATACAACCGATGATTCTCAACAAGTCTTAGAACTTATAATTAATTTTAAAACTCAACCTGCAATTTTTGATGCAGATGCTTTAAATATAATCGCAACAAATCAGCAAATTAGAGAAAAGTTTATTAATTTAGAAAATAAAATAATAACACCACATCCAGCAGAAGCAGCAAGATTACTTGGTTGTACTACCAAAGAAATTCAAGATGATAGGTTTGCTGCAGTTAGAGCTTTAGCTAAAAAATATAATACTACAGTCGTACTAAAAGGAGCTGGAAGCCTAATTTGTAAAGATAATCAAATCTATATCAATGCTACAGGTAATCAAGGTATGGCAGTAGCAGGGCAAGGCGATGTATTATCTGGGATTATTGGAGCATTTTTAGCTCAAGGTTTAGATACTCTATCAGCAAGTAGATTAGCTGTATATATCCATGGTTTAGCTGGAGATAATCTAGTGAAAAAGCTAGGTGGCTATATTGGGATATTTCCTAGTAGAGTGATTGAAGAGGTTTGTGAGGTTTTGAATAAGTTATGAGTGTTTGCTGTATGAAACCATATTTGAAAAAAGTAGAATACTCTCAAGAGAATATGCAAATTAGCTTTATATTTAGTGATGGATATAAATTTACCAAAGATGTTCCTAATAATTGTCATATCTCATTAAAAAATGATGATATTCCAGATGAGTATAATACTATAAAAAAGCACTTTGTTTTATTTTTAGAGGATCTCCCTAATTTGCAAAATTATAGTAATATGAATGGAACTTGGTTGAATACAATTTTCTTTGAACAGTCACCTCTACATATAATAAAAGAAAAACAAATAGGGCTGTCCTAGATAAATTTACTTTAAACTCTCTCTAACCCAGTGTCTAATTAGCTTTAGCTGTTCCTTAGAATCA
>NZ_JAWUZH010000027.1:0-30977 GCF_036281795.1 Francisella sp. 19S2-4 | reverse complement strand
ATACTAATATCTGTAACATCTGTATTTTACAAAATATATCTAACAATTTGGGATATTAATTCAACAGTCTTTTATAAATAATGATGGTCAGTCAATAGGTTACTGTCAAATAATTCGATTGGATCAAAAAAATCATAAAGCATCCATAGGTAGATTACTTATATATGAAGAGTATAGAGCTAAAGGTTTGGGTAAGTTAATGATACAAGAGCTCTTAAGTTTTGCTAAATCTATTGGCTTAAAATATATAACTCTTAGAGTTTTTGATTTTAATATTTCAGCAATTAAATGTTATGAATATATAGGGTTTAAGAAAACTTTTGAAGAGTATTTAAATATCAAAGATTTAAAAGAAAAGTGGAAGATAATCTCAATGGAGATTGAGATTTAAGATTATTATTTTTCAATAACAATATTTGGGAATTTGGCTTTAACACACTTAGTATAATCACCTGGTACAAATGCTGAGTATGGAGTTTGATATCCAACTAGTTTACAGGCATATGATTTACCATCTGGATTATCAGCTACCCAACTATCATCTGTATCCCAATAGATTTTAGTAGCACCAGCTCCATATTCATCAAACTGTTTCATACCTTTACATCCTAGAACTTCATCATTTGGTATAGCTACACCAAGATATTTAGCAAAGTTACCATAGTAATCTATACGGTTAACAGATTGAGCTACTTCAACACTACCACCACATTCAACACCACCATTGATTATTTGAGTAGTTACACCAAAGCCTGGAGTTAGGCCATTACTGATGTCACGTTCATTTGGTTGCCATGTGCCATCTATTACATGAAGCATTGATGGTTTTGGAGGTTGTGGATATACAAAGAAGAATACAGCAGATGCTAAATTCAACCAAGTATCAGCTACTAACTCAGGCTTATCTAATAGAGTTTCTACATTTCCATATATTGCTTGAGAGAATGGACCATAGTTATAGTTGTAACTTAATTGTTTTGCACCACGACCAAAGTAAGATTTATATTCGCCCATATGTTCACCACTTTCAAATACTCCACAAGGCCATGTTTGAGCTTGCCATGAATCAGGATCACATATACCATAGCCACCAGGAGTTTTTTCATCCCAACCCATTTCACGAATCCAAACTAATCCTTGGCGCCATTCTGGAACATCCCACCAGCTAGTATGTCCGCCGGTCTCTTGTGCAAAGTGAGCGAACATTGTAGCTAGAGATTTACGACAAATAGCATCAGAATCTCTACCATCTGTATATGTAGCACAGAATGCTGGGAATTTAGCTACAGCTTTTAAGAAATTTTCATAAGTGTATTCTGGTGAGCGTTTAGGGAACATATAATCCCAATCTTTCTCAGATATTATACTTTCGACTCTCTTAACATTTTCTGGATTATTTGGGTTACCAGCAGTTACAGCTTCTACTACACTATTATCTCTTGTCTGAATAGATTCTTTTACTTTATTTAAAACTGGATCATTCGTTAGTTCAGCTTCTTTTGTGTCAAGTGCAGCTTGAGTTGTAACAAATGTATCTCCAGAATCTGGGTTATCTGGGTTTGTAGGATCTGTTGGTTCTTCAGTATTGTTGGGATCATATACATTCCAAGCTGTTTCCCAAGCTGTTCCAGAACCAGGGGCATATGCCCATGCTGCTGAACTAGAACACCATGCTCCAACTCCTGATTTACATTGGTATAGTTTTCCATCTAGTGATACTACATCACCACTATTATATTGTGTACCAGCAACATAGGCAGGATAGTCGCCACTTGGTGGATCAACAGGATCAACAGGATCAACAGGATCAACAGGATCAACTGGATCAACTGGATCAACTGGATCAACTGGATCAACTGGATCAACAGGATCAACACTACCAGAACCAACCTGGAAATTTGTAACATGAAAGGCTGGTTTACTAGGAGAGAAACTAAAGCTAACAGCCTCACCAGCTTTTGCAATAGTAGGTTGACCACTCCATTGTTTAGATGTAATTGATACAGTGCCATCACTTGCTTCTGTTAGAGAGTGATCACCGATGCCCCATACACTACCTACTTTGCCATCACTTAGTTTAAAGCTAATCGGATTAGTTTCTAAATTAGTATCTTTATCACATTTGAAAGTTATTTTCCCTGTCCAGCCTTCTGTAACATCTTCTAATTTACAATCAGCAAAGACTGCTGTGCTTATAAGAGATAAAGTTAAAGCTGTAATTGTCTTCATACGCAGATGTATCATTTTTAAGCTCCTTATAAATCTACATTTACTATTAATCGCTACTGTGAGCTGTTATCGAGTGTATCTCTCTTTTTTGATTAAAACAAACAAAAAAAAACACTTTTGACATATAAAATATTAGCTTAATTTGGAGTAAATTTAATATTACTAAAATTAACAAGCACAGTTAAAAATTAACAAGACTATGTTAAGTTTTAGTTATGTTTTTATTTATGATAGGGGTGGCCTTCTAAGATTGTATAAGCTCTATATAGCTGCTCTGCTATAATAATACGTACTATAGGATGTGGGAAAGTCATTTTTGATATAGATATTTTTTCTTTAGCGATTTCTTTAATATTTTGGGCAATGCCATCTGGCCCACCAATTAATATTACAATATTAGGATTATTCAGTTTCCAATTTTGCATTTTTTCAGCAAGTTTTTCAGTTGATATAATTTCTGAGCTAACATCAAGTATTACCAAATGGTCTGAGTTATTAATTTTATTTAAAATTGTTTTAGCTTCTTGTTCCATCCAGATACTGGGATTTCCAGTTTTAGTTCTTTTTGCTATAGGTAGCTCTATTAGCTCAAGAGGGATACTTTTACTAAGTCTTTTTTTATATTCATTAAATCCATCAGTAACCCACTTAGGTGGTTTTTCACCAAGGGATATTATTTTGATTTTCATAATTTATCTCGTAAAACAAAAAAGATCATCTTTAGATAAATCTTGGTTAAATTTATATCCAGCAATATTAAACTTTTTAATATCATGAATATCTTCTATTTGATTTTCAAGAATAAATCTGGTCATTAGGCCACGAGCCTTTTTAGCATAGATTCCTATAGTTTTAAATGAGCCATTTTTATTTTCTTTAAAATCTATATCTAACCACTTAGCACTAAGGTTTTTCTTATCAATAGCTTGTGAATATTCATTTGAGGCAAGATTAATAAGAGTTTTGTTTTTCTGCTTAGTAAAGAAGTCATTCAGTTGAGGTGTAATTTTATCTTGCCAATACTTGTATAAAATTTGTCCATCAATCTTTATTTTTGTACCCATCTCTAATCTATAAGCCTGAATTAGATCTAATGGTCGAATAAGTCCATATAATCCAGATAACATCAGTAGATGATCTTGAGCATAGTTAATTGTTTTAGAGTCTAGTGATTCAGCATTTAGTCCTTTATAAACATCACCACTGAAAGTGAATATAGCAGCTTTTGAGTTAGAGTTATTATATTTCTCTGGGTTAAAACTGTTATGTTTATCAAAAACTTCTTGAGCTAGTTTAGGACTAATTTTCATTAGCTTTTCGATTTCCTCTACTTCGTAATGTTTTAGTTTATTAATCAAAAGATTAATTTGATCTTTAAATATAGGTTGTGTAAAGTCGTAGTTTTCTTTTAAAGAGTCAAAGTTTTGACTCTTTGCTGGAGATATTACTATAATCATTTTTATTATTTTTATGAATACTTTTAGTCTAATAATACCAATTTATATTTGATAATGGAATTTGCTTTGATAGCTTGTAATTTAAATATACATCTAGTAATATATGCATTGCTAACTTGGTTTCCACGCAATGGTAGATTGTGAACCCCGCCAGATCCGGAAGGAAGCAACGGTAACAGTTGATTCATGTGCCGTGTCAAGGCTAAGTTAGCAATTCAAAGATATTAAAATCTCTTTTGGTATACCATTTATTAATAGCATCACTTTAAAGTATGGTTTAATATAAAGTGTGTCAAATTTTTTATTTATAATGAAATGAATTTCCCTAAATTAGAAAATGTCGTTAATTATGATATTGACCATGGTTTTTCTGGTGTCGCTATAAGTATTTCACATCTAGGTGAAGAGGTTTATAAAAAATCTTTTGGTTATGCTTGTCGATATGATAAAACTGGCAAAGAGCTTAAGAAGCGACAAGTTTTAGAGCAAGATATGTTGTTTGATGTTGCATCTATAACTAAGATTTTTGCTACAACATATGCGATTATGTATCTTTATCAAAGAAATATTATAAATTTAGATGCTTTAATCACAGATTATATTCCTGAGTTTAAATTTGCTAATACAAGCTACATTCCTAGTATTCGTGATTTATTATCTCATGCTAGTGGAGTAGCGCCATTTTTTGATTTTTACAATAACCACACTGCTGGTTTGCTATATAGTCAAGATCGTCAGAAGACTATAAATTTTCTAAAAACAAAAATGTCTGTATCTGAACCTGCAGGTAAGTATTGTATATATAGTGATATTGGCATGCAAATACTGGGATGTGTAATTGAAGCTGTTACAGGGAAACAGTTAGATATTTTTCTTGAGGATAAAATTTACTCAGTGATAGGCCTTAAAAATACTTGCTTTAATCCTCTAGACAGAGGTTATTCCCCAGAAAAAATAGTAGCAACTCAAGTTGATGGACATTGTAATTTTGGTACAACAAGTTTTAATAATATAAAGACAGAGACATTAAGAGGCTATGTCCATGATGAGAAAGCTCTGTATTCTATGGCTGGAGTAGCAGGTCATGCTGGATTATTTTCAACTATTGATGATACATCTAAGTTAGCCGAGCTAATATATAAGGATAATGAAATTTTTTCTATAGATACTGTCAGATACTTTAGTCAACCTTGTGATATAAATCCAGCTTTTGCATTAGGATTTTGGACTGCAAGAGGTAGAAAAAATAGACATTTTTTTGGAGAAAAATGTAGTGATCAAACAATAGGCCATACAGGGTTTACAGGACAATGCCTTATTTCAGATCCAGCGAATAAAGTTACTATTATGATTATGAGTAATAGCGTACATAGTCCTATTATTTATCCTAGAATATTCGAAGGTAAAACATTTAGAACAGGGGTTTATGGGCAATTAGTAGATTCAATATATGAAGATTTAGGGATATAGGAGATATTTGTGAATTTAAATTTTAGATATAGTTTTAAATATATACTATCGGTATATATATTAGCTGCGATATTAGGTGGTTATGCTTTAGCTATTGTTGGCGGGATTGGTGAAGAAATTAGTCAAAGTTTTAATTTAAATACTCATCAACTATCAATACTGCTAGGGCTAGTGTTCTTAGGAGGGGTCTTAGCAAAAATAATTTGGTTAGCAACAGATTATATCGGCCGGAAATTTATGATTTTAACTTTTGTGCTATTTTATATTATAGGAACCTATATTTTCGTAATAGCTCAGGGCTATGAAACATTAATTGTTGCAAGATTAATTCAAGGAGGGTCTATTTTATTGGGCTCCTATGCTTTTCCTATATATATAACAGAAATATCTCCTGCAGATCGTAGAGGTAGGTATGTTGCGTTATTTCAGCTGTTATGGACAGCAGGGATGTGTCTTTCTGGTGTTCTGATATTTTTATTCTATGACGTATTTCATTGGAGTGAGTATTTTTACATAACTTTAACTTTTGGCATAGTTTTATTAATTGCATCTTGTTTTTTGCCATCAAGTCCAACTTGGTTAATACTTAAAAAAAGGATTGATAAGGCATATGAAGTTATTAAAAAAACACAGCCTAATCTTACAGATGCAGAAATTAAGAAGCATATTGAGGATATTAAAATTAGTTTAAGAGTACATGCTCCTAGAAGTTTCATTGATAAAATCCTCATTGGCAAGGATATTTGGCCTGTAGCAATAGTCACTGCAGTTTTGATCTTAAATCAGCTTACTGGTATTAACTTTATAGTATTTTCTTCTGAGTTGATTATTAAGCCTTTAACATCGAGTCATTATGTTGCACACGCTGCTAATTTCCTTATTTTGGGAGTGAACTTTGTTATTACAATTTTGACAATATTTTTTATTGATAAATGGGGTAGAAAAAAAGTTATTCATACTGGCTTAACTGTTGCATTAATTAGTATGTTGGGGTTGGTTATTCTATACAGTCTACCTGATTTTACATATAACTATATATTAGTAATTATTTTATTAACAACATGCATAGCTGGATTAGCATTTGGGCCTTCTGGTGTAATTGTAACTCTTATAAATGAATTATTACCAAATAGAGTGAGAATAATAGGGATATTTATGGCAGGAGTTATATCGATGCTATTTTCGTTCTACTTTATTGGCTATTTCCTGAAAGTGGGACAGGATTGGGGCTTTAATATAATGTTTGGTTTACTATTAGTAAGCTCATGTATCTATTTTTGGGTTGTCAGAAAATTTGTTCCAGAAACAGCAGGTAAAACATTAGAAGAAATTGAGAATGACTTTGAATAATTAATGGGTGATTTTTTCTTATTAATTTAATCAACTGACTTTAATATAGAGGTTTCTGGCTATGAGGCAGTTTATCTAGTTTTCAGAAACTCTTCTTTAAGTATTGCAAATAGATATTCATCTCCCCATTTACCTTTAAAGAATATATTTTTAATAAAATGAGCTTCTTTCCTAAAATTAAGCTTTGACAGTGTTTTTATTGCGGAAGTATTTTTGACATCCGTAATAGCTATTATACGATGAATATTATAGCTATTAAATAAGATTTCACAGATTGCAGTTATTGCTTCTTTTGCAAAACCTTTATTTTGTGCTTGGGGGCTTAACGTAAAGCCTATTTCTATTTGCTTATCACAATCTTTTAGAAAATGTACTCCAAATTTGATATTTAGAAATACTAGGATTGCTTCGATATTCGGTGAAATTTAATAAATCACTTTCTTTAAAGTTTCTCAATATTAATCTATTTGTAATTACTTTATTAAACATCTTAGGTTATTTATTTTACTGTAATTATGGCACACCCAGAGGGACTCGAACCCCCGCATCCGCCTCCGGAGGGCGACGCTCTATCCAGTTAAGCTATGGGTGCAATGTCACTATATAATATAAGCAAAATAAGCAAATCTCTAGAGAGTATTTAAACTATTTATTATTTATAATAAAGTTTGGCTAAATTTTATAATTAATTGTGATTTGTGAATTGTATTTTTTTTAAAAAGTTTGATATTGTATAGGGATTGGGCTTTTTTTAAAATAGTTATTTCAGATATGTGGAAACATTCACCATTAAAAACAGTATTAATATTAGCACCTATAATCTTTTGTTGTGAGCTAGCAATGGAGTCATATATTCCAGTATTACCTATTATGGGGAAAAGTTTGCATACTACGCAATCTATGGCTCAGTTAACAGTATCGGTATTTTTGATAATTTCTGGTGTTGGTCAGCTAATTTTAGGTCCTTTATCAGATCAGATGGGTCGATATAAAGTAATTTTTATGTCTGCTATATTATTTCTATTTGGAACTTTATTTTGTGCATTATCACCGGGAGTGAAGTTTTTAATATTTTCAAGAGCTATTCAGGCTGTAGGAGCTTGTGGATTAAGTGTAGTGGCTTTTGTAATTATTCGAGATTCTTTCTCGGGTAAACAAAGCTCAATGGTATATAATCTAGTCGATGCAATAGTTTCGCTTTCTCCAATATTAGGTCCACCAATAGGTGTTACTTTTGCATTACTTTTCAACTGGCAATCTATATTTGTTTTTTTGTTTATTCTGTCTATAGTGATGCTCTTAATAATTATATTTTTTGTTAAAGAAAGCTTGCCTGTTGAAAGAAGGAAAAAATTCTCTCTTGATATTATTTATAGATATTGGACAGTATCTAAATCATTGCAGTTTTGGGCTTATTCTATATCCGCAGTATCAGGGATGTCTGCATTTTTGATATTTTTCACTATGATTCCATACATAATTATTTACTTGTCAGATCCTTATACAAAGATCTATATAATGTTTGGGTTTACTGGAATAGCTTATTTGATAGGTGCTGTTTTTGCTAGTTTTATAGTTAATCATTTAGGAGTTTTTAAGACTACAATAGTTGGTGTAGTATGTGTATTTATTGCGGGAATTTTATCTTTAGCATCTTACGTTGGTTTTGGTTTGAGCTTGTGGATGTTTTTTGCTCCTTGTTTCTTTGCAGCTTTTGGTTGTGCTATTGCTGCAGGTACAGGGGCTAGTGGTAGTATGGAGCCTTTTTTTGAAATAGCTGGAGTAGCTTCGGCAATGTTTGGTACAATGGAATTATCATTAAGTGCTATAGTTGTAGGTATAGCAATGTCATTTCCAGCGACATCAGCATTACCAATTGCTTTAACTATGCTTATTACATCGGCTTTTGCGTTATTTTTATTGATTATATTAAAGATTAAGAAAAAAAATCTTGATTAGATTTTATTACGATAGAGTATTAATAATAGTAGCAACTTTTAATGATTGATCCCAATCTATCGCATGACCTGAATCATTAAGGTAAATTACACTAACAGCATCTTTATTTTTTAAAGAAGAGATAGTTTTTTGAATATTGCCAATATGTTCTATCTGATCATTTTTTGATAAAAATATTACCGTAGGGGTTTTGATGTTGACAAAATTATTAATAGAAGTTTTATTTGAAACCCAATTATTTCGAGCTATTTTTTGTTTTGCATAAACTTCTTTGCTAGGGAAAAGTGTATTTATATTTAGATTTATAAATCTGGATTTTTCATTACTTAATTTATCAGGAGTGTACTGATATAGGTTATTCTCAAATACATAGTTATAAATATCATCATTATTTTTAAATTCTGGGGCTTTTTTAAATTTGGCATCATCTTTGAATTTTGTTGGAAGAGGAGGTGATATTAGAAAGATTTTTTTATATGACTTAGGGTTATCAAAAACTGTTTGGAGTGCTATGGTTGAGCCCATTGACCAACCTAGAAGATATGCTTCTTTTAAGTTCAACTTTTTAGTGAATACATTTGTATCATTAGCTAAATCAAAAATTGAGTAGCTTAAATTAGCTTTGTTTTGATCAGTGTTTATCCCTCTGTAATCAAGAATATAAAGATTATACTTATGAGATAACTTATCAATAAAATCTTTTGGCCAAAAATTAGCTGTAGTACCAATACCTGTTAGCATGATTAGATTGAGTTTGCTTTTAGAGTTATCAATTTGATAATAATGAATTTTATTTTTATTTATTTCAATTTGTTTGCTTTGTATATCCAAAGCAAAAAGTTTTGTTGAGAAAAGTATTATGGTTATTGATATAAAAATAAGTTTTTTCATACTTTAGGAGAGTTTTATATTAAAAAATTAATTAAATTTTAACAAAAAATAAAAAAAATTCTTGAAAAAGAATCTTTTGGCTCAATATCTATGGTTGCAAGTGCTTAGAACTTAAGGTTGTTCTAAGATGCAGATAAATTCAAAACTTTAAGAAAACAATAGTTAATTTAACAAAGGAGTAAGATTGTTATGAACATTCGTCCATTACAAGATAGAGTATTAGTACGCCGTGCAGAAGAAGAAACAAAATCTGCAGGTGGGATTATCTTAACAGGTATTGCTCAAGAAAAACCAAGTGAAGGTGAAGTTGTAGCTGTTGGTAACGGTAAGAAGCTAGAAAATGGAACTACACTACCTATGGATGTACAAGTTGGTGATAAAGTGCTATTTGGTAAATACTCAGGCAGTGAAGTAAAAGCTGGCGATGAGACTTTTCTTATGATGAGAGAAGAAGATATCATGGGTATTATTGGATAAAAAATGAGATTAGATAGGCTAAGAAAATTAGAGCTTGATTTTCTTGAGGTTTATCCTCAGGGATTTAACGATCCTGAGATGCAAAAGATTGCAAAGAAACATAATATAGATAAGCTATCTGAGTTGACTCAACAAGCCTTCTCAAATAGTAGCTCTATATCTGTAGATGCATTTCTTGAAGATATTGTAAGGATTGTATCAAGATCATCTATGGTATCGATATTTGAAAAACCTAAGTTTAAGGAATATATACATCACTTAGATGATATCCAGAAGCAGAAATTTTCAGAAGCCTTGATTAATCTGGTTACTAAACAACAAAAGAAAGGTTTTGAAGATCTTGTTGAGATGCTTAGTAAAGCTAAGCTTGCAAAATGGAGTTTAATAACAATATGTTTGTTTTATTTTAATCCTCAAAAAGAGGTGTTTATAAAGCCAACTGTTACTAAGGATGTTATTAGCTTTTTTGAAATACAAGATTTGGTTTACAAACCTACCCCTACATGGGAGTTTTATAAAAAATATAGGGATATCATTAATAGTATGAAGAAATCTGTAGATAAAAGTTTTACTACTAATAATGCTGCATTTACGGGTTTTATAATGATGTCTTTGAATAGTTTAAAGAAATAAAATAGAAAATTTAAAAAAACTCTAAGGAGAAATAAATATGGCTGCAAGACAAGTTTTATTTTCAGATGAAGCTCGTGCAAAAATGCTTGATGGCGTTAACACTTTAGCTAATGCTGTAAAAGTTACTTTAGGTCCTAAAGGTCGTAACGTTGTTTTAGACAAGTCATTTGGTGCACCAACTATCACTAAGGATGGTGTGTCTGTTGCAAAAGAGATCGAACTAGAAGATAAATTTGAGAATATGGGTGCTCAAATAGTTAAAGAAGTAGCATCAAAAACTGCTGATGTAGCAGGTGATGGTACAACTACAGCTACTGTACTTGCTCAGGCTTTACTTACAGAGGGCCTAAAAGCTGTTGCTGCAGGTATGAACCCAATGGATCTAAAAAGAGGTATCGATAAAGCAGCTGCTAAATTAGTAGAAGAACTAAAAGTACTTTCTAAGCCTTGTTCTGATGCTAAATCTATCGAACAGGTTGGTACTATTTCAGCTAACTCTGACTCTACAGTTGGTAAACTTATCGCTGAAGCTATGGCAAAAGTTGGCAAGGAAGGTGTAATCACTGTAGAAGAAGGCAAAGGTTTTGAAGATGAGCTTGATGTAGTTGAAGGTATGCAGTTTGATAGAGGTTATCTATCTCCATACTTTGCTACAAATCAAGAAAACATGACAACAGATTTAGAGAGTCCATATATCTTATTGGTTGATAAAAAGATCTCTAATATTCGTGACTTATTACCAATATTAGAAGGTGTTTCTAAGTCTGGTAAAGCTTTGTTAATCATTGCTGAAGATGTTGAGAGCGAAGCACTTGCTACTCTAGTTGTAAACAACATGCGTGGTGTAGTTAAAGTATGTGCTGTTAAAGCTCCAGGATTTGGTGATAGAAGAAAAGCTATGCTTGAAGATATAGCTATCTTAACTGGTGCTACTGTTATCTCAGAAGAGCTAGGTATGAAGCTTGAAGAAGCAGGTATGGAACATTTGGGAACTGCAAGTAGAGTACAAGTATCTAAAGATGATACTACAATCATCGATGGTGCTGGGGATAAAGAAGCTATTGCAAATAGAGTTTCTCAAATCAAAGCAAATGTAGCAGAAGCTACTTCTGACTATGATAAAGAAAAGCTACAAGAAAGATTAGCTAAGCTATCTGGTGGTGTTGCTGTGATCAAAGTAGGTGCTGTTACAGAAGCTGAGATGAAAGAGAAAAAAGACCGTGTTGATGATGCTCTACATGCCACTCGTGCAGCTGTAGAAGAAGGTATTGTTGCTGGTGGTGGTGTTGCTCTTATCAGAGCTCAAAAAGCACTAGACGGCTTAACTGGTGATAATGATGATCAAAACCATGGTATAGCTCTACTTAGAAAAGCAATCGAAGCACCTCTAAGACAGATCGTACAAAATGCTGGCGGTGAGTCTTCTGTAGTTGTAAATGAAGTGAAAGCTAAAGAAGACAATTATGGTTATAATGCAGCTAATGATACTTATGGTGATATGGTTGAGATGGGTATCTTAGATCCTACTAAAGTTACTCGTTCAGCTTTACAGCATGCAGCTTCAATTGCGGGTCTAATGATCACAACAGAAGCTATGGTTGCTGAGATCAAAGAAGATGCTCCTGCTATGCCTATGGGTGGCGGCATGGGCGGTATGCCAGGCATGATGTAAAATCATCGATATATTTCTATAAATTATCTTTCTCTTATATAAATATTTTTCAATTTACCTATAATAACTTTTATTCAATTTATAAAAATAAGAGTTATTTATGGGTTCAGTTTCTACTGATAATAAAGTTTTAGGCTTAAAAGATGTAACTATTATGGCAGTTACAGCCAATTTTGGTATTCGCTGGATACCTGTTGCGGCTTGTTTAGGAGCTTCAGCAATATTCTTCTGGATACTTGGTGCAGTAATGTTTTTCTTGCCACTTGTTGTTATTGCAGTCCAACTCTCAAAGAAGCATCCTGATGAAGGTGGTATTTACTCGTGGACTGTTAGAGCTTTGGGTGAAAAAGCTGGTTTTATGGTAGCTTGGCTATATTGGGTCAATACGGTATTTTATTATCCAGCTGTGCTTATTTTCTTAGCAACAAATTTTGCATACTTTATTGGTAGGCCTGATTTAGTAAGTAATCATTATTATATTACGATCGTAGTTTTAACAGCTTTTTGGTTAGTGACAATTGTTAGTTTTTATGGGTTAAAAGCAAATAAATACCTAGTTGATGTTGGTGGTGTTTTAGGTTCATTTTTACCTGCGATAGCAATTATTGTTTTAGGTCTTATCGCATACTTGATGGTAGGGCAAAGCGCAACAGATTTTTCCCTAGGAAATATCATACCTCATGATAATGTTTGGCATAATCTATCAACTTTGACAATTATTATGTTTGCAATGGCAGGTATTGAAATTATTCCAACTTTTGCAAATTCGGTAAAAGATGCTAAGCGTAATCTATATTACGGTCTAATGATTTCAGCTTTTATTTTATTAGGATTGTACATATTAGGAACAGTTGCTTTAAACTTAGTTGCCTCACCTGATACGATAAATAGTGCTTCGGGGCTTATGCAAGCTTTTGAAGTAATTGGTCAGAGATTTGGTTGGGATTGGTTTCCAAGATTGATGGCTTTTTTACTTACATTTGCTGAGCTTGCTGCAGTAAGTATCTGGCTTTTAGCTCCAGTAGTTATGTTTTTTAAATGCACACCAAAAGGAATACTTCCTGAATGGTTGCATAAGACTAATAAGCACGACTCTCCTAAAAATGCCTTAATATTTATGGGGATACTTGTAACGTTAATTGTTTTACTTACTAACTTTCTGCCATCAGTAAATTTAATGTATCAAGCCTTGATTCTTATGGCTACGGTACTTTATTTTATACCATATTTATATTTGGTAGTTGCCTATATTAAGCTTATGAATAATAGTTATAAATATATTCTAGGGACTTTAGTCTTTATATCAACTTCATTAGGAATTATCTTTAGTTTTCAGCCACCTGGAGATCTAAAAGGATTTTATGATCTTGCAATATATGAATTTGAACTAATTTTAGGGCCAATTATATTCATTATTATAGGTTGGGCTTTATATAAGTATAGAAAAAAATAAAAATTCTCAATAAGAAAACCTTTTATTTAAAATTGATAGTGTTTGTTAATTTTAAATAATAAGTGGTTTAGATAAAGCCTGTTAGTCTATTTGTACTAATGTTTTTTAATAAAGAGATGGTCGTGATTAAAAAAGCCTCTGTGTTACTTACTTGTTGTTTTGGTATAGTTTTTGCTAATCAGAAAATTGACTCTAATCATATGTTTGGAAATGTTGATCAAACTATTAATAAAGATATTGATAATGGTTTTGGAGGAGCTGTCTTAGTAGTTATAAAAAATGGTAAAGTTATAAAGCAGACAGCTTATGGATATCGAGATATGTTTAGACCAGAGTGTACGACAAATTTAGACTATAGCATTCCTACAAACTGTTATCTAAGTCAATTAGAAAGAACAGCAATGACTCTTGATACTAAGTTTGATTTAGCCTCTTTGACAAAAATTTATTCTATAGTATTTTCAATGATGCATTTGGTATATCAAGGTAAATTAGATATTAATAAACCAGTAGCTTTTTATATAGCGGACTATCCTTATAAGGACATTACTGTCAAACAGGTGGCTGAACATACGGCAGGCTTTGGACCTGAGGTGAATTTCTATAATAAAAATGATGTTATGTATAATGGTAAGACTGTGGAGCAAAATGGTTTTTATTCGCAAGATAGAGCAACAACGATAGATTTTATTACTGGTAGGGATGATAGTGGTAATAATCCAAATCATCTTATTGTTCCAAGAGAATATAATCCAGGTACAGAAAATATATATAGTGATACAGATTTTATACTATTAGGTGTGATTATTGAGAATATTGTAAATATGCCTTTGAATAAATATGTTGAGCAAGAAATATATCAGCCATTAGGAATACAACTGACTTACAATCCTTTGGATAAAGGTGTTAATATTAAGCAGATAGCCCAAACAGCTATAGGGAATTGGTCAGTTGATCAATATGGTTTAAAATTTCCTTATAACAATATGCGCGAGAATCCTATAAGAGGAAATGCTCATGATGAGAAAGTTTTTTATAGTATGGCAGGAGTATCTGGACATGCAGGCTTATTTGGAGATGTACAAGATTTAGAAGTTTTAGTTAAATTATTATTAAATGGAGGTAGTTATAATAATGTAACTTTATTTGATCAAGAAACTCTAGACTTATTTACATCCCCTGTAGGAACTGATGATACATATGGTATAGGATGGAGACTAGCAGGTAATAATAAGGCGATGACTTGGATGATGGGTGATTATGCGAGTAATAAGGCATATGGACATACTGGATTTACAGGTATGGTGACTGTTATAGATCCTAAAGAAAATTTAGGTGTTATTTTATTAACCGATAAGCTTCAAAGTCAGCAATTATCTAAAGGTAAGTTTGCTTCAACTAGTGATTATGTGACACCTAACTATGGCCCTATAATGACTATGGTGCAAGAAGATCTTCAAAAAGCTAATTAATATTTCCTTAAAATTTTATCAAGAATGCTTGTTGGCAATATTCTTTTAAGTATTGCCATAATCCATGTAGCTTTTGTTATATAGTATCTAGACTTAGGCTTATTAGAATTAATTATTTTTTCAACTACTTTAGCAACAGATAAGGCTGACTCATTAAAAGGCACTGGCTTATTTTGTCGAGCAAGTATTTTTTCATAATCGTCTTTATGAGCGGAGTTTTCATAATTAACATTCTTTATAGTTTTTATAGAATTTTCTCTAAATTTACTAGTTATAGGTCCTGTATTTAAACTAGTTATAAAAATATTTGAGCCTTGAAGCTCTAATCGCATGGTATCAGTTAGTCCCTCAATAGCGTATTTACTAGCATTATAAAAGCCACGATATTTCATTGAAACTAGACCTAAGACAGAGCTATGCTGGATTATCTTACCATAACCTTGTTTACGCATTATTTTCAAAGCTTTTACTGTGAGATAATGAAGTCCAAAAACATTAGTTTCAAACTGCTTTTTTAGGAATTTTGTTTCAATATCTTCTATAGCTCCTGCTTGACCATATCCTGCATTATTAAATACTACATCAAGAATACCATTTGTTTTGTTTAAGATATCTTCTATGGCATTATCAATACTTTGATAATCGATGACATCAATTAGGTACGCTTCAAAGCCTTCAGCATTTAGTATATCTACATCCTTTTGCTTTCTTGCTGATGCAAAAACTTGATACCCAAGCTCTTTAAGATGAACAGCTGTAGCATAACCTATGCCTCCGTGAGAGCAGCCTGTTATTAATATTGATTGTTTTTTCATATTTAAGTTATTTATTTTATAACTACTCGCTAGTTTAGTTTAAAATAGTAGTTATGTAAAACTTAGAGTTAGTATTAGATAGTTTAATTATGAACTATTCCAGGGCGCGTAAGCTTGTTAAATTAAAAAAATCTCTTGGTCAAACAAAAGGCCTTAGATTTATAGATGAAAAACTATTTAAAAAAACTTTATGGCGCCCAAGTTATGGTTCTGTAGCAAGAGCATTGATGATAGGTTTATTCTGGATGATGATTCCTATGCCTTTCCAGATGGTTCCAACAGTTATTATGAGTGTTTATCTAAGAGCAAACATTCCTATAGCTATAATATGTGTGTGGATTAGTAATCCAATTACATGGTTACCAATCTATTTTGCTAATTATATCTTTGGAAGTTTCTTACTAGGATTGAATATTAATATAGTAGATTGGCGAGCTTATGCAAATTATGTTATGCAAAATATTGAATATTTTTGGCGTCCATTATACTTAGGTAGTATTGTTGGTGGTTTAATATTAGGATCAATAGCGTTTTTACTAGTATATCTGATTAAATTTTTAAGAAGAGGTTAACTCTTTTTTTTTATAAGCTTCCCAAAGAGCTTATGTAGTAGTCCTTTTTGCTTATAACTAGGTTCTTCAATAGGTGTGAAGTTTTGCTTTTTCTTTAAGATTTTTACCTCTACTTCCTGTCCTTCTTCAGATTCTGTTTTGTCATGAGTGTTTTGTGTATGAAGATCTTTAATATTAACATATTTATTATCTTTGATTTCTAAATTCTCATTTTCATAAGATAGCTCAAGGTCTGCAGTCTTTGGAACATTCGATGGTTTGATCGAGAATTTGTTTGGTGATATTACATAAATATCATTTTCATTTTTTTGGATAAATCCTTGATCTGCTAGCATTCTACGATACTTATAAATTGTACTTTTAGATACACCAAAACTATCTGCTAACTTCGCAGGGCTAACATTGTTTTCTATAGCTTTCAAGATAGCTTTCTTGATATCTAGTTCTTTTGAAGCGGGGATTTTCATACTATATAGGAGCTCTCTCTGTCTAATGAATTATTATAGCGTAGCTTTTTGTCTTATACAACTTGTCCAGCTGCCCAACCAGATGCCCAAGCCCATTGAAAATTATAACCACCAAGCCATCCTGTGATATCAATAACCTCACCAATAAAGTAAAGTCCTTTAGCTTTATTTGATTCTAATGTTTTAGATGATAACTCATCACAGCTAATACCTCCTATAGTTACTTCAGCTGTGCGATATCCTTCGGTAGTTTGAGGATATATAATCCATTCGTGTAAGCTAGAGTGAATAGTGTTTATATCATCAATAGATAAGTCACAGACTCTTTTTTTTAATAAAATTTCTTCAAAAAATATAGCAACAAAATTTTTAGGAAATAGTTCTGATAATATATTTTTTACAAGAGACTTTGATCCTTGTATCTTTTTTTGATTTAGAAAATCATTAATTTGGGTATTTGGAGATAGATCAATCTTGATAGCCTCTCCAGTATTCCAGTATGATGATATTTGTAAAATAGCTGGACCACTTAAACCTTTATGTGTGAATAGAATATTCTCATCAAAAGATGCGTTATCATTTGAGACTCTACAAAAAATTGATATACCTTTTAGTGGACTAAATTTTTCTTGGTCTTTTGGACTAAATATAAATGGAACTAATCCTGCTCTTTGTTGATTAACTTTTAGGCCGAATTTTTTTGCAATCTTATAACCAAATCCAGTAGCTCCCATAGTTGGAATTGATAATCCACCTGTAGCAATAACAATAGATTCGCATGTGTAGTTATTATCTTGAGTAGTTATATAAAATAAATTGTCTTTTTTGACTATGTTTTCTACTGTTGTATACAGCTTTATCTGAGCATTATACTTTTTGCATTCATCTAAGAGCATATTTACTATATCTTTAGCTTTATTGTCACAAAAAAGTTGACCTAAAGTTTTCTCATGGAAAGGTATTTTATAGTTACTTACTAAGGATATGAAGTCCCACTGTGTATAGCGAGACAGAGCTGATTTCATAAAGTGTTGATTATCTGCTATATATCTATCAGGTGCAATATTATAATTAGTAAAATTACAACGTCCACCACCAGACATAAGTATTTTTTTGCCGACCTTATTAGCATGGTCTAGCACAAGGACATTACGATTTCTCTTTGCAGCCTCAATAGCACACATAAGCCCAGCAGCGCCTGCGCCGATTATTATTACATCGCGATGCAATTTATTTTCCATATAGTTTGTTTTATGAAATATAAGAGATATTATATAGAGAATAATAAGAAGATACTTTAATAAAATATAAAATTTAAGAAATTTTACGCACCATCAGAGTAAGCTATGCAGTCAGAAGGAACTTGAGATTGGGTTATGTCAACATTTGCTCCACCTATAAGACATTTCCACTCTAAGGAGCTACTACTATCCAGTGAATAAGGTTGTAAGTGAACACTTGATCCAGAAATAATATCACTAGTTGATATTCTAATTTCTCCTAAGGACACACTAGAGTTAGCATCTGGTTCTGTAGTAGCTAAGGTTCCTGTAGCTTCGATTGTAAAGGTGCCTGAACTACTAGGTAGTGCACTCCCATTACCTATAGCCTCAGCAATCTCCGCTTTGACTCCACCAAACTTGGAGATTTCACTTGAAAATTTAGCTCGAGTTGTATAGTTGCTATACATTGGTATGGCTATTGCTGCTAGTACTGCAATGATTGCGATAACAACCATTAACTCTACCAGAGAGAAGCCTCCTATTGATCTTTTCTTTTTCATGATATTTTACCTTCTATAGTTTTACTTAAAAATTTGAGATTACTCTCAAATCTATTAAGATACTAACATA
This sequence comes from Francisella sp. 19S2-4, assembly GCF_036281795.1. Classification (NCBI taxonomy): domain Bacteria; kingdom Pseudomonadati; phylum Pseudomonadota; class Gammaproteobacteria; order Thiotrichales; family Francisellaceae; genus Francisella; species Francisella sp. 19S2-4. The sequence goes on along the minus strand of NZ_JAWUZH010000027.1, from coordinate 12,207 downwards.
TTTGTTTTAAGTTTTTTAACAAATATTTTATATAAAAGATAAAACTTATATCTTAATTAAAATATGTGAAAAAAGTATTTTCGTATAAAAAAGAAGAAATATTATTACAAATTTATTTGTAATAATAATTTGAAATTAATATCTACCTTGTTGAATCATAGCTTCAGCTACTTTTTCAAAACCAGCTAAGTTAGCACCAGCAACTAGGTTATATCCAAGGTTATATTTGCTACTAGCAAACTTGCAGGCATTGAAGATGCTTGCCATGATTTGTTGTAATTTAGCTTCAACTTCTTCGGCTGTCCAAGATAAACGAGCAGAGTTCTGAGACATCTCTAAACCAGAAACAGCAACACCACCTGCGTTAGCAGCTTTACCTGGAGCTAGATTTATGCCTTTTTTCATTAAGAACTCGATAGCTTCATTAGTAGTAGGCATGTTAGAAGCTTCAACAACATATCTAACACCAGCTTCAATAAGTTTTTTAGCATCTTCTACATCTATTTCATTTTGAGTAGCTGCAGGGATAGCGATATCAGCTTTTATACCCCAAGGCTTTTCACCTGGATGCCAGCTAGCATTGAACTCTTTAGCATAATCTTGCATAGTTTTTTCACCATTACGGATTTTTAATAAGAATTCAATTTTTTCTTCTGTAGTGATACCTTCTGCATCATGAACGAAACCTTTTGAGCCAGAAATAGTAACAACTTTACCACCTAGTTGAGCAACTTTCTTACATACACCCCAAGCAACGTTACCATAACCAGAAGTTACTATAGTTTTACCTTCCATAGTTTCGCCATCATGCTTAAGCATTTCGTCTAAGAAGAAAACAGCACCATAACCAGTAGCTTCTGGACGAATTAAGCTTCCGCCAGACTCTAGAGATTTACCAGTTAGTACACCATTTTCAAAAGAGTTTCTTACTCTTCTATATTGACCGTACATATAGCCAATCTCTCTACCACCTACACCAATATCACCAGCAGGAACGTCTCTGTCTGGACCGATATGGCGTTGTAGTTCCATCATAAAGCTTTGACAGAAGTTCATGATTTCTTGCTCAGTTTTGCCTTTAGGATCAAAGTCAGCACCACCTTTACCACCACCCATAGGAAGTGTAGTTAAGCTGTTTTTGAAAACTTGCTCAAAGCCTAGGAATTTGATGATTCCAGAGTATACGCTTGGATGGAATCTGATACCGCCTTTGAAAGGACCTATAGCACCGTTGAACTGATATCTAAAACCTCTATTCACTTGAACATCACCATTTCTATCAATCCATGGTACTCTAAAAGAGATGCCTCTTTCTGGCTCAACCATACGTGCTAAAATATTTTCTTCAATATATTTAGGATTTTGTTCTAAAGCTGGTTTAAGAGTAGAGAATACTTCTTTTACTGCTTGAATAAATTCTTTTTCGTGACCATCTCTTTTTTCTACTTCAGCAATTACGCTATCAATGTATTTCTGAGCGTTCATCTATGCATCTCCTTTGTGAGTTTAAAATTTATAAGAATATTTATATGTAACAAAGCTCCTTTATTTATGTAAATAAAGGAATTTAGAGCGTATAAATATCCCATTCTAAGTTTAACTTAATCTTTGACTTGATAGTTTACAACTAACTAAGCCTAATTAATACGATTGTATAATATTTTTTTATTATTAAAAATCAAATAATTTGATTTTATATATAAAAAATTTATAAAGATTAAATTGGTTATTTATTCTCTGTTATTTGATATTTTTTTATAGACAAAAGAAGAATGAAAAATATAAGAGGAATACAATGTTTTGTTATATGATTAGTATAAGTAAAAATAGATTTATTAAAGATTGAAAAATGCAATATCAAAACGCATTAGAAATTATAAAGAGAGCTCAGCAGCTTATTGTCGTCGTAACAGAGAGTTGGCAAGATATAGAAGGGCGCTTATGGTTTTTTAATAAAAAGAATGATCATAATTGGTTAGCAGTTAAGTTAGGTATACCGATAGTGGTTGGTAAGAAAGGTCTAGCATGGGCAGATGATTCTTTTCAAAAGATAGCAGAAACTGATATAAAGCAAGAAGGTGATAATAAAGCTCCTGCAGGAGTTATGCAGATAGGTAAATCTTTTGGCTTTGGAGATAGAGATCTTAAAGATGCTGAATATGTAAATATAGCTACAGGAATTGAATGTATCGATGATAGTAATTCAAAATACTATAATCAGATAATAAATACTAATAAAGTAGAAAAAGATTGGCAATCTTCTGAAAAAATGTCAGAAATTCTATTATATAAATATGGGGTTGAAATTTTATATAATAAAAATCCTGCTAAGCCTAGGAAAGGCTCTTGTATCTTTATGCATGAATGGAGATCTCAAGAAGTAGGTACTGAAGGCTGTACTGCTATGGCACAAAAGGATATAAAAGATATTACACAACTACTAGACCTTAATAAAAATCCTGTATTAATTCAGCTACCAAAAGATATCTATGATAAATTACAAGAATTATGGTGTTTGCCAAATTTATTTCAAGGAAATTAAAATGAAAGATTATATTATTTTTGATAATGAAAAATTACTTAGTTATGTAAAAAACAATTCTTTAACAACACCATGTTATATTTATGATACTAAATTACTTGATGATACTTTTAGTAGGGCAAAAAAAGCATTAGATAAAAACTTTAAGAATGCAGAAATTCATTATGCAATAAAAGCGAATCACAATCCTAAAATTATAGATTTTGTTAAAAAATATGATATGGGTATAGATTGCGTAAGCGGCGGGGAAATAAAAAGAGCTCTAGAGCAAAAAGTTGATCCTAAACATATAGTATTTGCAGGGGTTGGTAAAGCTGACTGGGAAATTGAGTTAGCTATTAATTCAGATGTTTCTATTTTTAATTGTGAATCTCTAGAAGAAATAGAAATTGTTAATAGTATTGCTAAAAATAAGGGTAAACAAGTAAATATATGTCTGAGAGTAAATCCAAATATAAATGCTCAAACGCATCATTACATTAGTACTGGAGAGTTTGATGATAAGTTTGGTATTGCGTTTGTAGATATTATTAGGTGGTTAAATAAGGATTTTAAAAAGCTTAATAATGTTAATTTGGTTGGGTTGCATTATCATGTGGGTTCGCAAATTTTAAATTACCAAGTTTTTCAATCTTTAGCTATTGTGGCAAATGAACATATAAAGTTGTTGTATCAAAATAGTATTAATATAGAGCATATTAATTTTGGCGGCGGTTTAGGTATTGATTATGGGAATCCAGAACAAAATCCTATAGTAGATTTTGAGGATTTCTTTGCTAGATTTGCTAGGTTTTTTGAATACTGTAGTAACGTTAAGCTTCATTTTGAATTAGGTAGATCGTTAGTTGGCCAGTCTGGAGTACTTTTATCACAAGTATTGTTTAATAAAACCACTCAAGGGACAAATTTTGTTATAGTTGATGCTGGTATGACAGAGCTGATTAGACCAGCTCTTTATCAGGCAAAACATAAAATTGTTGGTCTTGTTGATGATACGGATGATAAACAGTATTATCATGTAGTGGGGCCTATTTGTGAGTCAAGTGATGTTTTTGCTAAACATTATTTATTGCCAAGATTAAAAAGAGGTGACTTAATTGGTATATATTCAGCAGGTGCTTATGGTAAAGTATTGGCCAGTGAATATAATTTGAGACCTGCTGTGCAGGAATATTTTATTTAAGGGTTACATTAATTATGAGTTTATCTAACAAAAAGATCTCAACGTTATCGCTAACAATGTTAAATATATCAGCGATAATTAGTTTAAGCTCGATAGCTTATATGGCTACAATTGGATTACAAAGTATCTTTTTTTATCTGATTGCTGCAATTACATTTTTGCTACCAACATCACTTATATGTGCTGAGCTTAGTAGTATGATTACTCAGAATAATGGCGGGATGTTTAGCTGGGTTAAAGCTGGATTAGGAGAGAAGGCTGGTGTGCTAGCTATGTGGTTAGAGTGGTTTAATAATGTAGTAGGATTTCCTAGCTCTGTTACAGCATTAATTGCGACATTCTCTTATATTGGTTTTCGAGGTTTTGCGGAGAATACTCATACAAGTGTTTCATTTTGGCTATTAATGGTTGTTGTTTTTATAGCTATAAGTTTATTTAACTGTTTACCTATGAGAAAAGTTGTAATTCTTAATATAGTTGGTGCTGTATTTGGAATGATAATACCTGGGATATTGTTAATATTAGGAGCTATTTATTTCTTGGTAAGTGGACAAAGTAATTTAGAATATCATGGAGTAGGTGATATCCTACCAGCTTTTTCTTTAGGAACATACGCTCTTTTAGTTAAGACATTATCTTCATATTCAGGTATTCAATCAGTAGCTTTTCATATGACAAATATTGAAAAACCAGAGAGAAATATTCCTAAATCTATACTGATAGCTACAGTTATAATTGTTTCTCTAACTATTTTAGCAACTATAGGGTTGGATATTATAATTCCTGTAAAAGATGTGAATGTCTTAAATGGTCTAATACAAGGTATCTCACAAGTTCTGAATATCATAGGCTTAGGGGGCGTTAAACCTCTAATAGTTGTAATGATAAGTATAGGTATGTTAGCAGCACTTAGTACATGGGTTTTAGGTCCTGCTCGAGGTATGCAGACCGCAGCAGAGCAACATCTTTTCCCTAAAATTATGGCAGGTAAGAATAGATTTAATATGCCTGTTAATATGCTTATGATTCAAATATGTATAGTTATAGTGCTATCAACAGCATTTTTGATAATGCCATCTGTTTATGCAGCATTTGCTTTATTGGTTGCTATTACTTCGCAATTTACGGTAGTGGCGTGGATTATGGTTTTTGTAGCAGCTATTCGTTTAAGGTTTACTAAACCAGATACTCATAGAGTATTTTATGTTGGTAAAAGAGGTTCTAACTGGTTATTGGTAACTATATCTGTAGTAGCTATATTTATGTGCGCATTAGGCTTTATTCTTGGGTTTTTCCCTCCAGGATTCTCTCATGTTACAGATATACTTCGTTATACTTCAATTCTGATTGTTGTTGATATAATAATTATTGCAATTCCACTTATATGGATTTGGCTACATAGAAAGAAAATTATGTAGGAGTTTGTAGTATTTATTTTTCTGATTCTAGCCTTAACAGAAATTCTTTCTTTTCTAATCCTCCTGTATAGCCACCAAGTTTACCATTGGTATTTATTACTCTATGGCAAGGTATAACTATAGGGAAGAGATTTTTACCATTAGCATTTGCAACAGCTCTAAATGTGGTTGGTTTACCTATATTTATAGCCTCTTGTTGATAGCTAATAGTTTTTCCATAAGGAATTTTTAATAACTCTTGCCAAACTTTTTTTTGAAATTCTGTTCCTGTTAATTTAAGAGGAATAGAAAAGTTCTGTAATTTCTTATTAAAGTATTTATCTAACTCAAGTTTAGTTTTTTCTAAAATATTATTTTTTTGAAAAGTTAATTTTGCAGAGTATGTCTTAAGTAGTTTTTCTATTGATTGGATTTTTGAGTCTTTTATATGACAGCAGGTATATAGATATTCATCATCAGCTATAGCTATTATTGTTCCAATAGGTGTGCTTATTTCTTGAATAAAAAAGCTATTTTTATAATTATCATTATTTATTTTCAGTAGCTTATTTTTTTGAATATCTTCTAACATATATGTGATTTATATAAGGTGCTATAGTTAGAATAATAGTTTACTTTATGAATATTCTCCAGTTTATAAGATGATTTCGCTTGATTGAATTAATAGGAGGATTTATATTCTTATAGGTAACTTATAAATATAAAGGAGTATAAAATGAAAAGTTTTATAAATAAGACGTTTGTAGGATTTATGGCAGGTTTGATTAGTGCAATGGTATTATATTTTGTTTTTACCTTTATTCGTCAGCAAGGTATTGAGCTTAATGATCAGTTTAAGTATACACTTTATCGATTGATGGTATGGGGAGGTGTATGGGCAATACTTTTTGCTTTACCATTATCTAAAAATATCTTTATCAAAAGCTCAATTATAGGTTTGGCAGTTATTTTCTTTAACTTTTTGGTTCTTATGCCATTATCAGGTAAAGGTTTTTTTGCATCAAATGCTGGTGTAGAAGTTTTTGTTATGAATATAGTATTTAATTACTTATGGGCATTATTAGCAGGATTTATTTATAAAATGGTTGCTACTGGTAAATAGTATAAACATGCTCAAGTACAAAATTATTAACTTTAGTCCGTTGGTTGAAGATTATTGTAATCTTCGCATAAAAACTGGTCTTAGTCCTAAATCTGTCAATGCAGAGAAGATCGCAATGAAAAATACATGGTATGGCATACATCTTAAAGATAAAAATAAAACCATAGGCATGGGAAGAATAGTTGGTGATGGAGGTTGTCATTTTCAGATAGTTGATATAGCTGTACTACCTGAATATCAAGGTGAAGGGCTAGGCAAAGTAATCATGGAATCATTAATGGACTATTATACTAAAAATGCTCCTAAGACATCCTATCTGAGTTTAATTGCAGATGGTGATGCTAAATATTTATACGAAAAATTTGGTTTTAAACCAACAGCACCCAAAAGTATAGGTATGTATTATCAAGATTCTAAAGTTCTAGATTAATAGTTTTTTTTAATATTCCTTGTATTTCATTAAATAAGCCTTATATCTACTATTAAGTAAATTTTAGAAAGATTAATTTTAATATATCTATAGAGTCTTATAAGATATATTTAAGAGAGTTTTAGGAGTTTAAAATATGGCAGATTATTATTCTTTACTTGGAGTAAGTAGGGATGCTTCGGAAGCTGAATTAAAAAAAGCGTATAGAAGATTAGCAAAGAAGTATCATCCAGATGTTAATAAAGAGAAAGGGGCAGAAGATAAGTTTAAGGAAATCCAAACAGCATATGATGTTTTAGGAGATAAAGAGAAAAGAAAACTCTATGATACATATGGAGAAAACTGGGATAAGGTTCAACAAGGAGGCTTTGGTGGCGGTCCTGGTGGTGGTTTTGGAGGATTCTCTCAAGGTGGAGGATCTCAAAGCTTTAATTTTGAAGATTTAGGTGATATTTTTGGCGATCTTTTTGGTGGTGGCGGTGGAGCTAGAGCTAGAGGCTTTGGTGGAGGTCAGCCAAGAGCTAGAAAAGGTGAAGATATAAATATATCCTTACGTTTAAATGTTGAAGATATTATAAAAGGTGGTAAGCGTTCGGTATCTTATAGTTATCAAGAAGCTGGAGCAAATGGTATGCCAACAATGCAACACAAAAGTGTTGATGTAAATATTCCAGCCGCTATAGGTAATGGTAAGAAACTACGAGTAAAAGGCAAAGGTAGTGCTGGTGTCGGTACAAATGCTCCATCAGGTGATTTATATATAAAAATAGAAGCGCTAGATCACAACAATTATAAGGTTGATGGTAATGATGTTTATGAGCATGTAAACATTGCACCATGGGAGGCAGCTCTGGGCACGACCTTAGAAATAGAAACACCTTATGGTAAGAAAAAAATGAAGGTGCCAGAGGGCAGTCAGTCAGGTCGTAAAATGCGTATAAAAGGCAAAGGCTTAGGAGACGGAGACTTCTATATAGTCTATGATGTTAAGCTACCACTTGCAGATACTGATGAGAAAAAAGAGTTCTATAAACAGATGCAAGAAAAAATGAACTTTGATCCAAGAGCTTAATTATTTTCTTTTTCGTCTTCTTCTATTTCCTATTTCCTATTTCGATTATAAAATAACTTGTAAGTATAAGTAGGCCACCAACAATAGTGGATAGATATATTTTCTCATCATTAATGATTCTACCGAAAATAGTGGCAAAAATAGGCTCAAATGAGAATATCACAGCTACTTCTGCCATGCTTAGATACTTTTGATATGTGTTCTGTAGGTAGTAACAAACGATAGTTGTAATTGCGCAGAAAGTTATAGATATCAGTAGAATATAGTTTAGATGTAGATACATTGATGGAATATCTGAAATTAGTGGGATGGGGATGCCAAAAATAATTTGTAATATGATAAGTAAACGTAAGTCTTTAAAAATTTCTGAATGATGATTTTTTCTAGTTTCATAGCTTAGATATACTACAGATATAGCATAAACAAGAGCACATAATATTGACCAAAGATATCCTATTGTGAAATTATTAAAACTAGCTCCAGAGAGAGCGTATATTCCTACTAATGATACACAAGATGCTATCACACTATATGTGGTTAAACGATCAAGTTTAAAAATACTACCAATAAAAGGAATCATAATAACACTTAAGGCAGTAAGAAACGCAGACTCGCTTGATGATACTGTATATAGTCCATGAGTTTGAAAGAAAAAGCTTAACCCTTCTAAAGAACCAAAAATTGCTCCGACTTTTAGTAAGTATTTCTTATGCTTAAAGTTAGATTTTATAATTATAGGTATAAAAAGTAAGCATGAGAGACTAAGCCTAAATGTTACAAATAACCCTGGTGAAATATATGCTAGGGAAATCTTTATAAGAGGAAAAGTCGCTCCCCAGAATATAGTAACTATAAAAAGAGCTAAGATAGCTTTTCTTTGAATATTCATAAATAGAGAAGTTTTGAAAATATGCAGATAGTTTGCAGAGGTTATCTGCTAAGATCAAGAAAGAAATTATAGATTAGATAGATTATTTTTTAGTAATGCGATATATACAATGTATATTAAGAGATAATATACTTAACATTTAAAAATAATCAATGCTAACTCAGTTTGAGTTTATTGTATTACCATGATGAATATGCACATGTTTTATTATTAGGATTGATCATTACATTAGTATTGTTATTTACGAAATTAAGAGCTTGTGGGCAATTATAAGTCCCTCTCCAGTCACTCCAGCTAACTACTAAGTTAGTTTTCCCTGATATGCCTTTTGTATTAGGGTTAGTCGTACCATTATATACTTTATTACTATCTGGTGATAAATAGTCAAAACCTTCAGAGGAGATATGAGGAGTAATCCCTATGTCACCAGATAAGTTAGTTATTTGAAGAGTATATGCTGATGATGACCCAGGATTAGTTGGAGTATCAGAATTGCTAGTCTCATTGGTATAATCTTCCATATTTTTACAATCTAGGTAATTCGTGTCACCCATATCAGTATCTAGCATTTCAGTATAACGCTCAAAATGGGCAATTCTACCATGGGCTTTTGCTTCAGCGTCACTCTTGCGATTTGTACCACATTCTATACCACCATTGATAATGTTTATAGTCATACCAAAGCCAACATCGCGACCTTTGTTTTTATCATTAGCACTAGGTTGCCATATACCAGTTATAGCATCATGAGCAGATGGCTTAGGAGGTTGAGGTGTCATCCAGAACCATAATGCAGATGTCCAACCGATCTTATTATCCTTAAGAACTAGGTCTGGATTGTTGATTAGGTCAATTTTATTTCCATTGGCAAAATGTTGATTATAGTAATCGCCAAACTGACCGTAGTTATAGTTCCAAGATAGTTGAACCATACCTCTACCATAATAAGATTTATTAGAGTTATATGAGTAGCTAGAGTATGGATCAGTGTAACGACAAGTATCTGCTAAAGGGTTATTTACACATGCTTGTTCTGCTGTAAAGCATAATCCCCATGCATATTGACCTCCTGGCGCTGTTGGCCAACCGCCTGTTGTTTCCTGTGATACATTTGCAAGGAATGCTGCTAACTCTCTTTTAGCAATTATAAGTTTATCATTTTCTGATAAAACTTTACCATCTATTGAATCTGGTAAGGCATTTGGGTTGGCAAAATCAGGGAATTCAGCAGCGGCGGCAATTAAGCCGTCATACAGGCCTCTAATACCATCAGTTTTTGCTATACAAGCATCAGCTGTAGCATTTGGGAACATAGCTTCAAATTCACTAAATGGTAGAAGCTCTTCTAATGTAGAATCAGCTTGTTGCTGCTTTTCAACCGTTAGATTGATACCTTGAGCAGTTTGATCTGCGACAAAAGAAGTAGGAGATACAGAGATCTCGTAGCCTTCAACAGAATCAACTGTAATAGTCCAAGTAGCACCATCTTTTGGAACTTGCATATCAATTATAGAGTTGTTAACTATAGCCAACTCCATAGACTCACCTTTCTCATTAGATAAAGTTAGAGTTGTTGTAGTGTTCTCAGGTAACTGATCACCACTTACAGTAATAGAAACATTCGTAGTAGGTACAGCCTCTTTTATGAAATCAACACTAATATCTGAAGAGTTATGATTATAAACAGTTACAGAGTATGCCTGACTAGGAGTATACTCATATCCATCTTGAGTAAATCTCGCTACTGTTAATGTATAAGTAACACCTTCATTAGTTGATGGAATATTCTCCAAAGTTGTTGAGTTGTTTACTTCAAGTTCACCACTGCCAACTTCATTACCTTCAGAGTCAGTAATAGTATAGGTGGTTTTTGGATTTCCCATAACATCTGCTATAGCATCAATTCTAATAGAACCTTCACCTTCTTCAACTGGTAAAGCTTCTTTTTCAAAGTTAACATTAATATTTGAGGAGTTGTGATTATAAACAGTCACTGGATATGCTTGGTTAGGTGTATAAGTATATCCATCTTCAATAAACTCATGTACTCTTAATGTATATGTATCTCCATTTTTAGATGAAGGGATGTCTTCTAAAGTTATAGATTTATTTACCTCAATATCGCCGACTTTAACTAATTTACCGTTATGGTCTTCAAGAGAGTAACGCGTAGTTGGGTTGCCCATAACATCTGCTTTAGTATTAACAATAATAGATCCTGTAGCTTCGGGATTTATAGTGTCTTTTTCAAAATTAATATTAACATCTGACACTTGATTATTACGAACATTAATAGTGTATGTATTCTGATTAGATGTATAGTTATGCTTACCTGTTGTGAAGTCATTAACAGTTAATGTGTAGTTAACTCCATTAATAGACGATGGAATACTCTTTAATGTAATAGAGCTATTTATTTTAAGATAGCCTTCACTAGCAATTTCTCCATCAGGGCTTGTAAGAGTATACGAAGTAGAAGTATTTCCTGAAACATCGGCTTTGGCATTGATTTTAATAGATCCCATTCCTTCTTGGATATTTTCGTATTTTATAGAAACTGATTGGCTACCTTGATTACTAAGTTTAAATGAGGAAGGACTAGCTGAGCCAATAGCTCCATCAATAGAAGGAACTTTTATAGTAATGCTTTCTATAGAATTATCAAGAGGTACTTCTAATTTAGTAGTAGAACCCCACTGAGCATTTGTTAGTTCAGCTAATGCCTTACCATTACTGTTGAGAACTAGAACAGTAGCTAATTTATCAGAGATTATAAAATCAGGTTTGGCTGGGATTGCTACAGATACTGTTCCTTGATATGTTTCTTGGTTTACCAGCTCCCAAGCAGATTCCCAACTTTGACCGCTACCTGGTCTATACATATACGATGAGCCAGAACATTGTGAAGGAGATACGCAACGATAAAGTTTACCATTATCACCTTTAACAATATCGCCAGTATTATAGCTTTGTCCAACTACATAACTAGGATAGCCTGTTGGCGTTGGCGTTGGCGTTGGCGTTGGCGTTGGCGTTGGCGTTGGCGTTGGCGTAGGAGTTGGCGTTGGCGTTGGCGTAGGAGTTGGCGTAGGAGTTGGCGTAGGAGTTGGCGTAGGAGTTGGCGTAGGCGTAGGAGTTGGCGTAGGCGTAGGAGTTACAGGTTCACCTTTTTTAACAAACCATGCATCACTACCATAAGTTCCACTTGGTCTATAAGCAGCTTGTTGACACCATCCAGATTCTGGCCATGTTTTACATTGGTATGTTTTACCATTATCTGTTACTACAGATCCAGCAACGTAAGTTGATAGATCAGATTCTGACCATGCATCAGCTGCATTTGCTATAGAAAAAGATCCTATCCCTATAAGCGAGCATACTAAAAATGGAGTTAGTTTTAATTTACTTTTCATTATTTACCCTTTGTTTGTTTATTATTGGTTTACTTTAGTTTTAAAAAAATACTCTTAGGCTTTATATAATAAACCTATTACAAAAGACTGTTGAATTAATATCCCAAATTGTTAGATATATTTTGTAAAATACAGATGTTACAGATATTAGTATTTTA
>NZ_JAWUZH010000026.1:0-31274 GCF_036281795.1 Francisella sp. 19S2-4 | reverse complement strand
AGGCTAAGTTTTTACTAAAAATAGCAAAAATATTCCTATTCATAGAAATTGAAAGATTTATTCAACAGTCTTTTAAAGGTTCTAAAAACAGAATCCACAATAACAACACCTAGAAAAACACCTAAAGCCCTGTAGAATCCTCCTGCAACTGATATTTCCATACTAGCATTAGGAAAACACATCACAACAAACCCCATTGCAGCCTGAATACCGCCATATGTATGCTTTTCATGAGATAAATTATAATAGGAAAATATAGTAAGAAAGCAAAAACAACTAATAAAAAACATAATCATACTAATAGATGACAATCCAATAGCAATAAGTGCTGCACAAACTCCAACAAGACAACCAAATAATCGCTGCTTACCTTTAAGCAAACTAGAACTATCATTCATGCCAGCTATGGTAATTATAGAAATAATCATATTCAAAGATCCTCCTGGAACTTTAAATATTTCCCAAACTATCACTGCTAGTATAATTGATATCATAAGAATAGATGTATACGAAACACCTTCGCTACTTGATGATTTTTTTGGACTAACCTGTGCCCCCTTTGGTAATTTATAAATAAAAGAAAAAACTATACATGTAATAGTAATACCAATAATATTAGCAATAAGTCTATTTTCAGCAACACTGTATCCTTCTGCAGGATCAAAGACAAGAGCAATTCCTAAGAACAATATATGAACAGCTAGAAATAAATCAAAATAATTCTCTGTAGTGATTTTCGATAAATATAAAATAATCGCTCCTAAAAATAATATTATTATTAAAGTTAAGAATGGATAATTTGAAAAAGTTAAAACTATAGAAATAGCTATTAAACTGCCTATTAAAGTAGCTAAAAGTCGCCTTGGAGCTTTATATAAAATCACATTAAGATTTGGACTTATAACTGCAAGCACAGCTGGTGCAGCCCAAAAAGGATTCTCCACATGTAAGGCGATACAAGTAAATATACTTACTAGACAAACTATAGCTCCAACAATTGAAATCTTTAAATTTAAACTAGAGTACTCTATATAGAATAACTCTTTAAATAAACCAGACATGAGCATCTGCTCCTACTGAAAAGTCATTACTTAAATCAGTTTTATCTACTCTAATTATAACAGGAAAACGTTTATCTAACTTAATCCAGTCAACATTTGGATTAATGTCTGGCAAAGCCGTATTTTTACTATATTCAGGTTTACTTATAGCAATATCCTTATGTATAACTGTACCCGTTAAAAGATGTAAACCAGTTAAACTAGTTGTTATGCTAACTTTTTGTCCAACTTTTACTGAAGATAAATAAGACTCTTTAACATTTGCAATAACTTTCCAATTATTATTATCAATAATTGAAAATAATGATTTACCTGCTGTAACGTAATCACCTGTAGCGAGTCTAAGGTTAGTTATTTTACCAGTTATCTTCGCTCTAACCTCACACTCATCTAATTGATTCTCAACTTGTTTTTCTTGAGTTTTTAAAATCTTAATCTGATCGCTAGTATTAATTAAATTAGTAGTTACCTCTTGGACTCCTTGTTTAGACCTTAAAAGGTTTGTCTGCTGATCAATATATTTATGCATCTTTATAGCATACTCAACATCAGAAATAGCTTTTTCCTGAAGTAATTTTTTATATCTAAGAATGTCTTGATCTGAAATGTTTAAACTTAATTTTGCATTTTCATAATTTTCTTCCGCTAATTTAAGAGTTTCAAACAAACTTTTTTTATAATTTTCTTGGAAATCTATACTTGCTTGAATTGTATTTCTTTTTAATCTTTGATCTTTACAATCAATCTCAAACAATACATTTCCTGCCTGAACAGACTGTCCATCATGTACATTTATTTTAAGTACCTGACCACTAACCTGAGAATTAACTCTCGATATATTACTATACAAATAAGCATCTCTTGCAAATAGCTCATCAAAGCTTGTATAAATTTCAAAAAGAATAATTAAGCCTAAAGCAATAACTATAATTTTTATAAGAGGTTTTTTATATTTCATAATTGCTAGCCCTGAGCAAACAATAAATTGAACAAGTGATCAATAAATATTATCATTATATAGTTATTTGCTCAATATGCAACAGCATATATTATATTTAAAAACTAGAAACCACTTCTCTAGTTAATCAATATATTTTGAATATTCAATGTTACTATGAGTTAAACTTTTACTAAATTTGCAATATCTGCTAAAAGTATCTTTTGACCTACATCACTACCAAAATCAACAGTAAAAAACTCTTTAGTTCCCTGTGATTGTGCCTTAATGAATACACCTTTACCAAAAACTTTATGATAAACCCTATCTCCCGGATTAAAACTACCTCCTTTAGAATTATTTGACTTAAGAAAATCGAATGCAGAAACTCCAAAATTAGATTTTTGCCTTATCTTAGTTTTTGGTTTATTTATAGTATGGCTCTTACCTTCATTTAAATGCTCCTCATCGATCTCTGTTAAAAAACGAGACTTAACTTGAAAACTACTACGCCCAAATATATTACGTACTTGAGCATAGCTAATAGTCAAAGCTATCATTGCTCGAGTTATTGCCACATAAAATAATCTTCTTTCTTCAGCTAGCTTTTCCTGCATTTTTTTTGAGTACTTACTATCAAATGCTTCTTCTGCATTAATTATGGAACTTGGAGGAAAAACTCCTTCTTCAGCAGCAACAATAAATACATGCTTAAACTCTAAACCTTTTGATGCATGTATAGTCATTAGTTGAATACTATCTACAGTTTCATCAGCCTGCATATCTCCCGCCTCTAATACAGCAAATGATAAGAAGTCTTGCAAAATATCTGTGTTATCATCAAGCAACTCTATTTGTGGCTCAAAATCTTTTGCTGCACTTATAAGTTCTTTTAAGTTATCTATTTTTTGCCGATCTTTTTCAGTATTTTTCTCCTCATAAGAAGCTAATAAACCACTTTCACTAATAACACTCTCTAGCAATTTATCTAAACTTAGTTCGCTAATCTGGCTAGATATAGCATTGATCAATTCAATAAACTTTAAAAGTAATCCTGCTGTTCTTTTAGTAACAAGCTCTCTTTGGACAACTTCAATTGTTGCCTTCCAATATGATATAGAATTTATCTGTGCAAGATTCCTAATTGTCTCTAGAGTTTTATTACCAATACCTCTAGCAGGAGTATTAATAATCCTCTCAAATGCCAAATTATCATTATTTGTTACCGCTAATCTTAGATAAGCTAAAGCATCTTTAACCTCTGCTCTATCAAAGAACTTGAAACCTCCATATATCCTATAAGGAATACTTGCATATATACAACTCTCTTCAAGAACACGTGATAAATAGTTTGAACGATATAAAATAGCAATATCACTATAGTTAACACCATCACTATATAATTGCCTTACTTTTTCTATTATATATTTAGCTTCATCACGCTCATTTACTGCACAGTAAACTTCAACTTTCTCACCCTCCTCAGCAGCTGACCATAGCTCTTTTGACATTCTATTATCATTATTCTTAATTACTGAGTTTGCTGCTTTTAGAATATTCTTAGTCGAGCGATAATTTTGCTCTAACTTTATAACCTCAACATTATTTATATCTTTAACATAATTATGAATATTATCTACAACTGCTCCACGCCAACCGTATATTGACTGATCATCATCACCAACAGCCATAGTATAATTGTTATCTGTAACTAAAAGCTTTAACCACATATATTGCACTTGGTTTGTATCTTGAAACTCATCAATAAGGATATATTTAAATAAACTTTGGTAATACTCTCTCAAATATTGATTTAAAGAAAAAAGCTCATATAAATATAAGAGTAAATCTGCAAAATCTAAAGCATTATCTAAAAGTAAACGTTCTTCATAAGCTTTATAAATATGACTATAATTTGCATCATATTGCTCCACAAGCTTATTACTCCTTATAGCTTTGTCTTTTTGCTTATTTATAAAGTTCTGTAATAATTTAGGCGGATATTTTTTATCATCCAATTCCAGATCTTTTATCACTCTCTTTATAAGCTGGGCTTGTTCATCTTGATCAAGTATTCTAAAGTTTTTATCTAGACCCAACTCATGCGCATGCTTACGTAATAATCTATGTGCAATACCATGAAAAGTTCCAATCCACATACCAAATGTAGATATACCCAACATCCTCTCAACTCTTCGTTGAATCTCTCTAGCGGCTTTATTAGTAAATGTCACTGCTAAGATATTATCTATCGCCACCCCTTTATTTTGACAGAGGTATGCTATTCGTGATGTGAGAACTTTTGTTTTACCACTACCTGCACCTGCTAATATTAAAGAATTACGATCTTCTAGCAAAGTTGCTTTTTGTTGTTGAGGATTTAATCCTGATAAAAATTTATTAGACATTAGAAATTATACTTTTAAAATAGCTGAAAGTATTTTAACAAAAAATTAGAAGATTAATTGAGACTTTTATTATTTAATTAAGTTTGCAGACTCTTCATTTGGATTATGTAAAGTTTGAACATAGTCTAAAGTACTATTGATAACTTTGTTTAACCAACCACGTATTGCCCACATTATAATAGCGATTATAACTACTACTATACCTATAACTAAGAATACATGACCATAAACCGCAATACTCTGTAATTTAGTGAAATTCTGTCCTGCTGGAGGAGCTGTTAAAGCACCTACAAAACCACCTATAGGCCCTGCAACCATCGTTGTAATCAACCACATGCCTTGTGCAAAACCACCCATTTTTGAAGGGAAAAGCTCAGCAACCATTGATAAACCAAGAGCAGAAATTAATAACTCACCTGTAGATTGTAACCAATAGCTTAATACTAACCACCATCCAGATACAATACCATTGGATGTTGTAAATTGAGGGAAGTATAAAACTAAGAATGCTAATGCACAAAGTGTCATACCAATACAAAATTTAGTAATATGAGTCCCTGGAATTTTCTTATAAACTACAGATAAAATTGGTGACATTATAACAATAACTAAAGGATTCAATACCTGCCATTGTTCTGGTTGAATTGTTAAACCTAAGAAAGTCTTATCAACATTATTAATAGCAAAGAAGTTTAAGGATGTAGGCATTTGTTGATACAGCACAAAAAATATCACACCTTGTATAATCAAGATAAATGCCACAATCATTCTCTTTCTTTCATGAGAATTTTGTTGTCCCATTTTCACAAAGAAATATACAATGGCTATTACAGTTATAATAGTTACAATTATTCTACAGACTTGCGTGTTTTCTAGAATACTTCCAACAATTGCAATACCAATGACACAACCAATCAAAACCACTAATAACTTACCAAAGCTAAATTTCTTTAGACCCGCTTCACTAGCTATATGAGACATTTTTGAATAAAAAATAGTATAGCAAAGTAAACCTAAAAACATACCTACTGCAGAAACTAAAAATGCATGCGTATAACCATATTTCACAGCAATAATAGGAGTCATCAGCATAGAGAAGAATGAACCTATATTAATAGCCATATAATAAAGAGTGATAGCACCATCCTGCGCAGGATCACCTTTTTTGAAAAGCTTTGAGATTAATGAGGTTGGGTTTGGTTTAAATAAGCCTCCACCAATTGCAACACCTGCTAGAGAATAAAGAACTACAGAGGCACTGCCTACATTTATAATACCAGCAATAATAGATGATAAGCTTAAACACAAATAAGATAAAAATAAAATTGTTGCTCCTACAGCAACTGTTCTTTTTGCTCCTAGATAATTATCTCCTATCCAACCACCTATTAACGGCCCTCCATACAAAAGAGCTGAAAATGAGCCGAAAATAAGCATAGAATCGCCTTCGCTAAAGCCTAAACGCTTTGTAAAGTAAACAGCTAATATAGCTTGTAAACCATAAAATCCGAATCTCTCCCACAATTCAAGGGTCCATAAAACCCAAAAAGGAGCTCGCATACTTCCCTTATTCATTTCTGACATTTCTTAATTTTCCTTATATTTAAAATTAATATCTTAATTAGCCTAACCAAAAATAGCATAGGCATATAACGCTCTTCTTCATCTTATATAAGTAATTTTTATAAATCTATAAGTTGTCATAGCAGATATATTAAAATAAATTTAGGCTTGGTTTTTATTTATGTTTCTATAACAAAAAATAAAGCCTCTTTGACCTTTTAAAACCTTTATTTATAAGGTTTTAAAAATAGTTATAATTTAATAAAGGAAATAGATACAATATTTAAAAGACTTAGTGGCCTTTATCCAATAGAAAATCCTCATTTGGATTATGCAAAGTTTCATTAACATGAGCTCTTGTACTTTCAATAACGTTATTCAACCAGCCTCTAGATATCCACATGATAATAGCTACAACTGCCACAAATATACCTATTTCTAAAAATACATGACCATAAACAGATATACTTTCAAGTTTAGTAAAGTGCTGACCTGGTTCAGGAGCTGTTAGAGCGCCTACGATCCCCCCAATAGGACCTGCAACCATCGTTGTTAAGGCCCACATACCTAAAGCAAAACCACTCATCTTTCTTGGAAATAGTTCAGCTACCATTGATAACCCTAATGCCGATATTAATAATTCGCCAGTCGACTGTAACCAATAACTAAGTACAAGCCACCATCCAGAAACTATACCTGTAGTTGTTGTAAACTGAGGAAGATACAAAACTAAGAATGCCAACGCACAAAGAGTCATACCAAAACAAAACTTTGTCACATGCGTTCCTGGTACCTTTTTATATAAAACAGATAGTATCGGCGACATTAATACAATCACAATAGGGTTTAATACTTGCCACTGTTCTGGTTCTAAACTCATTCCAAGGAAGTGCGTATCAACATTATTTACCGCAAAGAAGTTTAATGATGTAGGCATTTGCTGATATAACACAAAGAAAATAACACCTTGAATAATCAATATCAAAGCTACAATCATTCTTTTTTGCTCATGTTTATCTTGTTGAAACATTTGCATAAAGAAATATATCAATGCTCCAATAGTTATTACAGCAACAATTATTCTACATAAATTAGTATTCTCAAGAATATTTCCAATTAGTAATATTGCTACAAAAGCCCCAGCAATTACGACAACCATTTTTGAATAACTCATTTTCCTTGATCCAGCTTCAGTCATAACATGCTTAATCTTAGGATAAAAAATAGTGTAACTGACCAAACCTAGAAACATACCAAATGCTGAACAGAAAAAAGCGTGCATATAACCATATTTAGCAGCAACAATTGGAGTAAGTAACATTGATACAAAAGAGCCAATATTAATAGCCATATAGTAAAGAGTCATAGCGCCATCTAGAGCTGGATCACCTTTTTCATATAGTTTTGAAATAAGAGAGCTCGGGTTTGCTTTGAATAATCCTCCGCCAATCGCTACGCCAGCTAATGCATACATAACTACTGACTTTTCAGCAATACCAAATGTCTCCGATAAGTTTGCGGATATACTTAAGCTAAAATATGATATAAATAAGATTCCCGCTCCAATAAAAATTGTTCTTTTTGCTCCTAGATAATTATCACCTATCCAACCACCTATCAATTGACCACCGTATAAAAGGGCTGAAAAAGAACCAAAAATCAACATTGCTTCAGCATCACCTAAACCTAAATGTTTAGCAAAATATATTGCTAAAATTGCCTGCAACCCGTAATAACCAAAGCGCTCCCATAGCTCAAGAGTCCATAAAACCCAAAAAGGAGTTCGAATATTTCCCTTACTTATTTCCGACATATATTACCTCATATTTAAAATTGGACAGCAATAACAGATCTCTCTCAGAAAGAGAAAGAATAATGCTAATTTTCATCTTATATGAGCAAATCTTAGAAATCTAGCAATTTGTATATAACTAAATGTAAAAGTCAATAAATCTTAATGAAGATTAAATTTTGATGAATTATAATTAAACTTTAAATGTTAATTTATATGCATATACATTTTGAATTATAAAAATTATGAACACAGCAAGTAAGACCCCCAAAGCTAGTCCTTCTTCTTGATAGAAATACCCTAAGATACTTATAAATATAACCAAAAAAACCATAAGCATTATAGAGCTCAAAAAAACGAATTTATTTTTTTTGAAATAAAGAAGTATAGGAGCAGCTAAACATCCTGTTAAAATTACACTTTGTGTTACCATAAAAGTAGTTAATATATTATTACCAACTGTATACTTTTCACCATAAATTAACAAAAAGTATTTCCCGAAAAAGAATATAATAAAGACAAGTATGATACACAATCCACCTGTGACGATAAAATTTTTCTTTATAATTGTTCTAACCTCAAAAAATTGTTTGTTATAAATAGCTATAGCTATGGGCGCTAAGGCAATTGATTGTATGCATGCTATAAAATTATTTGCTATTATTTGTGAAAAAGATGCTGCTGTAGCAAAAATCCCAACACTATCTTCATTAGCTAAAAAGACTTCAGCTCCAATAACAGCTAAATACGGCAAAGTAAATAATGCTAAAGTATAAGGTAATCCGGAAAGTCCAGAATTAAGCCAGTTTTTATATTTTATTTCATCCCTAACTGCAGCAAATATTTTCATTTTTTTAGCTAAAATAAATAGCATCGCTATAAATGTTATGATCCAAGCCAGCATAAATAATATTACAGCTATATGAGGACTTCTAAAAGCTTCCACGAAAAACATCAGACATGCTAAAAATAGCATAGAAAAATTTATAAGTATTTTAAAAAGCACGTTTGCTAATATTGGCTTAGAAAATGAGATCAAAACTCTATAAAAGAAAAAAGTTAATGCCATAATTGGAATAAAAATTACAGCAACAAAAACTGGATGATTGTACTTAAGTAAAAATATATTTTCTGATATCCAGTAAGCAGATGCTGCGACTAAGTAATAAAAAATACTTAAGATAGCGACTATAATAAATACATATACTATAAAGGCTTTTACCTCTCCTTTTTTTTGATACTTCATAGAGACCGCTATTACATTCATTACAATGACATCAGCACCTAAAAGAGACACTATATAAGCAACTGATGCAACACTATAAGCAGCAGAAAAGTCTCCGAAATCCTAGGGACCAAGATATCTGGCTATTATTACGGTTGCTATAAAAAAAGCTACAGAAGCAATCAGTTGAATAAAAAGTAAGGTTATTGCTCTTCTCATTAAACAATACATGGAATAAAAAATTAGTCAAAGTTTGCAATATTTATTAGATAAAATCAATAGATAAAAAAATATATTAAATTAAGAGTTTTTTATGTTAATTTACTTAGTACCAAAAAGAGCTCTTGTAAAATCTTTAGCATCAAAAACCTGAAGATCATCTATTTTTTCACCGACCCCTATAAACCTAAGAGGTAACCCAAGCTTTCTAGCTATTGAGAAAATAATCCCTCCTTTAGCTGTACCATCTAGTTTTGTTATAGTTATACCAGTAAGATCAACTATTTCATGAAAAGCTTCAGCTTGGCTAAGAGCATTTCCTCCAGTTGTTGCATCTACTACGAGCATAACTTCATGGGGAGCAGATCCATCTACTTTTTTAATAACCTTCACAACTTTTTTAAGCTCTTGCATAAGATTATCTTTATTATGTAACCTACCAGCAGTATCAGCAATTACTACATCTATATTTTTTGATTTAGCTGAGCTAATAGCATCATATATAACAGAAGCACTATCAGCACCTTCATGCTGATATACAACTTGAGTTTTATTTCTATCTCCCCATTCACGAAGCTGTTCTACCGCTGCAGCTCTAAAGGTATCTCCAGCGGCGAGCATAACAGACTTACCTTGCAACTGAAGCTTCTTAGTTAGTTTGCCTATAGTTGTAGTCTTACCAACACCATTAACACCTACCACAAGTATTACATAAGGAGTTTTATCTGAGTCAATTTCTAATGGCTTCTGACAAGGTGAAATTATTTCTGTTAATTTCTGCTGAATTATTTCTTTAAGTTTATCTGCTGTTTGTAACTCATTTCTAGCTACCTTATCACGTAGATGCTCTATTATTTCATCTGTAGCCTCAACACCAACATCTGCAGTTAAAAGTTGCATTTCTATATCTTCAAGAAGATCTTCATCAACAACTTTTTGCCCCATTAATATTGTGCTTAAACCACCTCCAAATTTACTTGCAGTTTTTGAAAGTCCAGACTGTAATCTAGAAAATAGTCCTTTTTTATTACTTTCTGGTTGAGTTAAAGAAGTATCCTTATTCTCAACATTCTTTTTCTTTTTAAAAAGCATTTTTTTCTCTAAAAATTATTCAAAATAAGATTATTCAAAGTATTTATCTCTAAGCTTAGCAATCTTTTGATGTAAAGGATCAAACATACTAACGATGTTCTTCGATTTAATAAAATGAACCTCACCTTCAAAAGCAATTTCATCGCCAGCCTGAGCATAAACTTCTAAAAGTTTATAACGTAAATCAATATTATTTGGATTTTTCTCTAATGCATCTTGTATTGTAATACTTGCTTCAAGATACTTTTCACTTTCCAAGTATTGCTCTATAAGCTCATCTATATATTGTAGTTCTAACTCAGCTTGGTCTTGAGAATTAATCTCTTCAACCTCATGATCATTGTTACTAATAATAACATCTTCACTAGTAGTTTCAAACACTACACCCTTCTCTGTTTTAATAGCTACATTTTTTTGACTCAGAGAACTATTTTCCAAGTTATTAACATTTATATCTTTTGATTCTTCATTAATATTAGATTTTGATTGATCTAAATTAAGACTCTCTTGAGAAACTGATTCTTCATTATTAGTAAAGAAATCAAACTCTTCTTGTGGCGTCTGTTGATGTGAATTATCAGATTTATAAAAGTCATTATCTGATACCACAGGGGAAATTCTGGACATTAGATGATCCCTTTTTCTTTTTCCAATAATCTCTAATTCGAGTTCTTTTTTAGTATTTCTACCTGTCCAAAATTTTCTAGCTATAAAGAATATTATTCCAAAAATAACTATATAAACCACTAAGTTAAATAATGAAGAAAAGAAAGACCCTGAATTTTCACTATTATCAACAGAAGCAGTTTCATTTACACTATTAGGATCAATACCACTATCTAAATTATTACCATAAGTAACTGGAGCATCACTATTATTTACAGAGTTTTCATCTCCTGGAAGTAGTACGGGTATTCTATCCTGACTGATTGCAGTTGATGTTGGTGGCACTACCTGATTCTGTACTGAATTCATAGAATTATTATCAGATATTGATTCACTAGAATCACTCGGTGTAGATGAAGTAGTATTGTTTGATTGATCATAAGATCCTTGAATCATTTGGTTTCTTACCAAAGTTAGACCATCCTCAACCTCACCTTTTGTTGTTGGTATAGCTAATTTATCACCTACTTTTATACGATTATCTACAATACCAGGGATTTCTGATTTATTTATCCCTTTTATAGAATCTGTCAGTTCAGAGTTACTTATCCCTTTTACAGAATGGCTTTTTGCTATTTTATATAAATAATCACCTGGCTTAACGGTGTATATTTCCATTGAGAAAGCTGGCTGTATAGCTACTAAAGCAGCTCCAGCAATAAGAATTTTATTGATACCTTTAAAAAACATTTAGCACCCTAATAACCTATATACAAAGACTTTAAAATTATAGCATATTTTTTCTACTTAAAAAGCATATGACTCTAATGCTCTCTCGTTGCACTAAATATAATATCTGGATTTTTATCCTTAGCTAACTGCAAATTAACTCCCGTAGGAGCAAGATACGCAAGATATCCAGCTCCATCATATGCTAAATTTGCCTCATATTTTTTCTTAAAATCATTAAGTTTTTTATCATCATCACAAAAAATCCAACGAGTTAACACCACATTAACGCCTTCATAAGAGCATTTAACGTTATATTCCGTTGCTAAACGTTGAGCAACCACATCAAATTGTAAAACACCAACTGCTCCAACAACAAGATCGTTAGATATAATAGGCTTAAAAACTTGAGTAGCTCCTTCTTCAGAAAGCTGTACCAAACCTTTCTGTAGCGCCTTCATCTTTAAAGGATCATTTAGCTTGACTCTTTTAAATATCTCCGGAGCAAAGTTTGGTATTCCTTTGAACTTTAATTTCTCTCCTTGAGTAAAACTATCTCCAATTTGAATACTGCCATGATTATGCAAACCAATAATATCCCCAGCATATCCTTCTTCAACTTGCTCTCTTTCTCCAGCCATGAATGTTAAAGCTTTTGATATCTGCATCATCTTACCTGTTCTTTCATGAAAAACCTTCATTCCTTTTTCATATTTACCAGAACAAATTCTAAAAAATGCTATTCTATCTCGATGCTTTTCATCCATATTTGCCTGAATTTTAAAAACAAATCCAGTAAGTTTCTCTTCATCAGCTTGAACTTCTCTTTGGTCAGACTCACGATGCTGTGGCGCCGGAGCATATTTTGTAAAACCATCCATCATCTCCTTAACACCAAAATTACTTAATGCTGTACCAAAATATACGGGAGTAAGTTTACCATCTAAGAATTCTTGCTCATCAAATTCATGACTTGCACCTCGTACAAGTTCAATTTCCATTTCAAGATCATCGTATAAATCTGAACCTATAGCATCTTTAGCATTTTCTAAGCCCTTTATTTTTTTATATGGATGAATCTCATGTCCATGACCTGTTTCAAATAAAGTAACCTCATCATTATAAAGATCATATATACCTTTATAATATTTACCCATACCAATAGGCCAATTCATTGGAGCACATTTGATTTTAAGAATTTCCTCAACTTCATCTAAAAGCTCCAATGGATCACGAGTATCCCTATCAAACTTGTTCATGAAAGTCACAATAGGGGTATCACGTAAACGACAAACAGCCATTAGCTTAATAGTTCTATCCTCAACACCTTTAACCGCATCTACAACCATTAGTGCCGAATCAACTGCTGTAAGCGTACGATATGTATCTTCTGAGAAATCCTCATGTCCTGGAGTATCAAGTAAGTTAACTACGCGATCATTATATGGAAACTGCATTACCGAGGTAGTTATAGAAATACCCCTTTGCTTTTCCATTTCCATCCAGTCTGATGTTGCATGTACACCACTTTTCTTTGCTTTAACAGTTCCTGCTGTCTTAATAGCATTTCCAAAAAGTAACATTTTTTCTGTAATAGTCGTTTTACCCGCATCTGGATGCGAGATAATTGCAAAAGTTCTACGTTTTGCAATTTCTTTTAGATATTCACTCATAATAATTCTTATTTTTATCGATTTTATATAATAATTTTAATTAAGGAAGTTTACTAAAAATATTTCATTTTAAAAACTAAAATGATCATCTAATACTTGATATATTTGTTTTTCAATATTTACTATAGGTTGGGAAGCATCGATTTCAAATGCTTTATCTGATTCTTTAACAAGACTCTTAAAAACTTCCCTAGTTCTATTGAAAAACTCGAGACCCGCCTTCTCTATCCTATCAGGGCTACCTACTTTTTTTGCTCTCTGCAAGCCTATTATAGGATCAATATCAAGATATATTATTAAATCAGGTTCACAGCTTTTAAGAAAGTTATCATTTAAAGCATTTATCTTTTCTAAATCAATACCTCTACCACCACCTTGATAAGCAATACTTGACCAATAAAACCTATCAGAAATTACATTTAATCCTTTTTGTAAAGATGGATTTATAAGGCTGTGCACATGTTGCAACCTACTTGCATACATTAACAACAACTCCGTGTCAGAATGTATCGATTCATCTGGATAATCTTTTAATGCTAAATTTCTAATATCTTCTGCTATTTTTGTCCCACCAGGTTCACGAGTATACACAGCTGGTAAGTTTTTCTCCTGTAAATACTTTCTGATAAACTCAATAGCTGTACTCTTACCAGCACCATCAAGACCTTCTATTACAATAAATTTACTCTGCATTTTTCAAAACCTTTAAATAACAAAGCCAACTATAACAGCTGATAACAAACTAACTAATACTGCCCCGTATAAAATCTTCAAACTAAATCTTGCAACTTTAACTGAAGCTTCTTTATTAAGAGCTTGGACTGCCCCAACAATAATACCAATCGATGAAAAATTAGCAAATGAAACTAAAAATACTGAAACTACAGCTTGAGTATGTTCTGAAAGATCTTTTGCATGTTTACTTAGTTCTTGCATCGCTACAAATTCATTAGTAACTATCTTTGTACCCATAATTTGGCTTGATAAAAATATCTCATTTCCGTGAATATTTAGCACCCATGCAAAAGGATAAAATATATAACCTAAAATTTGTCTAAAGGTTATACCTAAAACTCCTTGAAATATACTGTCTACCAAATTTAACAGTGCTATAAATCCAATAAGCATCGCACAAACAATTACAGCAATCTTAAAACCGTCTAATAAGTATTCTGATAACATTTCAAAGAAGCTTTGCTTTTCTTCTTCGTAATCTTGATGCAAGCTATCATAGTCCAAACTAGGGTCTTTATCATATGGATTAATAATATGAAGTACAAAGAATGTACTTAACATATTCAAAACAATTGCTGTACATACATATTTTGGTTGGATAATTGACATATACGATCCAGCTATTGCCAGTGACACTGTAGACATTGCTGTGGCAGCCATTGTATATAGTACATTAGCTGGTAAGTGACCAATTATTTTCTTATATATAAGGAAATTCTCTTGCTGGCCTACAGTTAGAGAACTTACTGCATTAAATGACTCAAGCTTACCCATCCCAGTAATTTTAGTCAGAATAAAACCTATAATTCTAATAACAAATGGTAAAATTTTAAAATACTGTAAAACACCTATTATTCCAGAAATAAGGACTATCGGCATCCCAACATTAAAAAAGAAAACAAAACCATTTTTCTTCGTATCAGCTAAGCTTCCAAAAACAAATGCTGTGCCTTGATGAGCATGTAATAGTATCTTATTAAACCCATCAGAAATAAGCGATACAAGCTTTATACCTTCACTTGACTGCAATATAAAATAACAAACAATTAACTGAACAACTAATATAATAAGTAAGTTTTTATATTTAACTTTTTTTCTATTACTACTCCACAGTAGCGCTAAGAGATAAACAGTTATCAACCCTATTAAAAAAAATATCACTTTTGCAAACACATCTACCTCTCTATGTTCCAGATATAACAAATCCAACTATATTTGCTGATAAAAAGCTAACTAACACAGCTCCATACAAAATCTTCAAACTAAATCTTGCTACTTTAACTGAAGCATCCTTATCAAGTGCTTGGATAGCACCGATAATAATTCCAATAGATGCAAAATTAGCAAAAGAAACTAAAAACACTGATACTACAGCTATTGTATGAGCTGATAGTTGTTTTGCATGCTGAGCTAACTCTTGCATTGCTACAAATTCGTTAGTAACTATCTTGGTACCCATGATTTGACTTGATAAAAACACCTCATTACCATGAATATTTAATACCCACGCAATTGGATAAAAAACATAACCTAAAATATCTCGCAAAGAAATACCAAATAAGCTAGAAAAGATAGCATCTGCTAAATTAAGAAAAGCTATATAACCCATGACCATAACACAGACAATTATAGCAACCTTAAATCCATCCAAGATATACTCTGATAGCATCTCAAAGAATCTTTGCTTTTCAAAATCTTCAACTTGCTCAGTTAAAAACTGATATGATGTTTCTTTAGTTTTTTCATAAGGATTTATTATATTTAATACAAAAAATGCTCCGAACATGTTCATAATTATAGCTACACAAACATAAGTCGGGTTAATTATTGTCATATAGGCAGCTGCTGTACCTAGCGAAACCGTTGACATCGCCGTAGCTGCCATTGTATAAAGTACATTTGAAGGTAGGTATTTTATTATCTTTTTATAATAAAGAAAATTCTCAGACTGACCAACACTTAGAGAGCTAATAGCATTAAATGATTCTAGCTTACCCATACCTGTAACTTTTGCCAAAATACTCCCTATTGCAACTACAAGTATTTGTAAAATTTTAAAATACTGCAATATCCCAATAATCGCAGACATTAGTACTATTGGCATAGCCGCATTAAAGAAAAATATAAATCCTTTTGAATCAGCCAAATTACCAAAAACAAAAGATACTCCTACTTGAGCACTCGCTAATATAACTTTAAACCCTTCATTAATGTAGTTTATTATATCAATACCTATTGTTGTACTAAGCATGAATTTTGCTAGAAGAAGCTGTACTATGAGGATTATAAAAAGATTTTTATATCTAATAGCTTGTCTATTATTACTCCAAATATATGCTAAAAGATAAATTACGAAAAGACCTAAAACAAAATATAAAGTTTTAATAATCATCTATACACTCTTGTTTATGATTAAGTAAGTTATCTAAAAGACTACTTACACCAAACCTAAAGGTTTTTGGATTTATATAATTACTGTTGAGTATCTTATCAGCTAATTCAACATATGCAACTGCTTGTGTATAATTCTTTATCCCACCAGAAGCCTTAAAACCTACTTTCTCATCTAACTTTTTAATAGTTTTCAACATAGCCTCAGCTGCTTCAATGGTTGCTCCGACACGAGTCTTACCTGTTGATGTTTTAATAAAGTCAGCTCCTGCATTTATAGCATCAGAAGATACTTTTTCAATTAGCTCTGGCGATTGAAGTTCTCCAGACTCTATTATTACCTTGAGAGTTTTATCTTCACAAAGAGTTTTGACCTGAGAAACCATTTGCTTTGACTTTTCTGAGCATGACTTTTCAATGTACTCTTTATAATCTATAACTAAATCAATTTCATCAGCTCCTAATGTTAGAGCTTGCTTTGTTTCATTAATAATATCTTCTATACTAGCATCACCATTAGGGAAGTTAACCACAGTAGCAACTTTAAAATCTGTCCCAAGTTCTTTTTTAACAACCGGGATAAACTCCTTATAAACACATAACGCAGCCACATTTCCTAGAGAATTCCTAGCTTTAGAACATATTTTAAGTATATCTTTGTCTGTATCATTATCACCTAATAGTGTTAAATCTATAAGCGATACTATTTTTTGTTTACTCGTCATAGTTTTTCTCAAATATTGATTTCCCAAAACTTAATGATTCAACACCCATAAAATCAGCAATACTTTCACCAATATCAGCAAAAGTATCTCTCTGGCCAATAAATTCAGATTCTATATTTCTACCCCAAAGTAAAAATGGCACACATTCTCTTGTATGATCAGAACCTGGGGCTGTTGGATCACAACCATGATCTGCAGCTAATATTACAATCGTATCATCATCTAATAAATTATCTAAATCAGGAATTCTTGCATCTAGATATTCTAGAGCTTTACCATAACCTTTAGGATCTCTACGGTGTCCATAACTTGAATCTAAATCAACAAAGTTAGTAAATATGAGTGTATTTTCTTGTGCCAACTTATATTCAGATACTGTTTTATCAAAAAGTTCCTCTAAACCTGTTGCTTTGAGTTGCTTACTAATACCTTGATTTGCATAAATATCAGCAATCTTACCAATTGAAACAACTTTACCTCCAGCCTGCTTTAACTTATCCAATAAAGTTGGTGCTGGTGGTAAAATAGAAAAGTCCTTACGATTACCTGTACGAACATATTCATCTGCAGCTTCACCAATAAATGGACGCGCAATAACTCTACCAACCTTCATACCCATATCATCAAGAATTTCTCGAGCAATCTTACAGATATCTAAAAGTTTATCTAAACCATAGTAATCTTCATGAGCAGCAACTTGGAATACACTGTCTGCAGATGTATATACTATAGGCTTTTTAGTTACACAACTTTCACAACCATGCTCTTTAATAACTTCCGTGCCAGATGCATGACCTGCATCTATAAAACCATCTTTAAGTCCAGCTTCTTTGACCCATCTATTAATAAACTCCTGATCAAAGCAGCTTTGACTTTCTTTTGCAGTGAAATAATACCAATCAAACATAACTGGAACACCTGCAAGCTCCCAGTGCCCACTTGGAGTGTCTTTACCTTTACTTACTTCAGCACAATAGCCATATTTTGCATTTACAATATTATCAGATAGAGAAATATCCTGAGCCAATGGAGATTTTCTATTATACTCTGCTACCTTCTGAAGTCCTCTTTTAGAAAGGTTAGGCAACTTAATACTCATCACATTGTTACTAAAATATTCTACTATATGACCTAAAGTATCTGAACCTTCATCACCAAATTCTGCCGCATCAGGTGCTTGACCAATACCGAATGAATCAAACAATAAAATGACAGCTTTTTTATTTTTTAACATCTATAAAAACCTTTTTGATCTTAATTATTTTCTAAAAATGCGATTCTTATCCCACGTAAAATTAAATCCGGTGATATTTCATCAAATATACCTTCATCTTTAAATAAACTAGCAAAACCTCCTGTTGCTATTGTATATATATTTGTATCATCTAACTCTTTTAAGCTTCTATTTTTAAGCTCTTTAAGTGCTCCCAAATGCCCATAATATAATCCCGATCTAATATTTGTCTTTGTATCATAACCAATAGCTACTTCTGGTTTTACAATAGTTATAGACGATAACTGAGAGGCTCCTTGACATAAAGCATTTAATGATAACTTAACTCCAGGCATAATCGAACCACTTAGATATTTCCTATCTTTAGTGACAATATCAAAAGTAGTAGCCGTACCTAAATCTATTATTAATAGATCTTTATTGGGATGATCGGCTATCGCTCCAATACAGCTAGCTATTCTATCAGCTCCGACCTGATGTGCTTCAACTGCTGACATATCAAGATCTGTATTATCCATGCTAATAAAAAACGGCTTTATATCAAAATATTTTATGACCGCAGAACCTAATGAATAGTTAAGGTGCGGCACTACAGAAGATATTGCACACCCAGTTATTTTATCTAAGTCTACTCCATTTTCTCTCAAAGCTTGCTTTAAGAAAACTCCCATCTGATCAGATGTTGAATCAACCGATGATGTAGCATATCTAATTTGACTAACTATTTGTTCACCTTCAAAAACTCCTATATGTATATGAGAGTTGCCTACATCCATTACTAATAGCATAATTTAAATCCTAATGACTATATATTTAATGTGCCTGATCCCAGTTATCACCAGCATCAACATTCACCTCTAAAGGTACACTGAGCTTAACAGCACCTTCCATTACTTGTTTTATTTTTGCAGAAATTTCTTCAACTTTATTTTTTTTGATCTCAAAAACAAGTTCATCATGGACCTGCATTACCATTTTAATTTCGTTATTATACCCCTGAGATATCATTGTGTTAACCTCTATCATAGCTTTTTTTATAATATCTGCTGCAGTTCCTTGCATCGGAGCATTAATAGCTGCTCTTTCAGCGGCATTTCTTTGCATTACATTTCTTGAGCTAATTTCTGGCAAATATAGTCTGCGACCAAGTATTGTCTCAACATAACCATTTTTTTTAGCAAATTCTTTAGCTGTTGTCATATATTCTTTAACTTTTGGATAGCGATTAAAATATACATCTATATATTCCTGTGCTTCTGCTCGAGATATTTCTAGCTGCTTTGCTAAACCGAAAGCACTCATGCCATAAATAAGACCAAAATTTATAGCTTTTGCTCTCCTTCTTTGTTCACTTGTAACTTCATCCATATCAATACATAAAACTTCAGCAGCTGTTGCACTATGAATATCTAGACCTTCATTAAATGCTTTAAGAAGGTTCTCATCTTTTGATAGATGTGCCATAATTCTAAGCTCAATCTGTGAGTAATCTGCAGCCACTATATAGAAACCATCTTCAGCAATAAAAGCTTGCCTAATCTTACGACCTTCAGGACTTTTGATCGGTATATTTTGTAGATTTGGATCTGATGATGATAGTCTGCCTGTAACCGTCCCTGTTTGATTATATGAGGTATGCGCCCTTGAATTACTATCTAGCATCTTTGGAAGCTTATCAGTATAAGTATTTTTCAACTTAGATAAATGACGATATTTCATAATAAGTGCTGCTATCTCATATTCTTCGGCTAATTGAACTAATACCTCCTCAGAAGTTGATGCTTGACCTTTTGCTGTTTTTTTCACGGCTGGAATTTGCATTTTTTCAAAAAGAATCTCTCTTAACTGTACAGGAGATGATAGATTAAACTCTTGACCTGCTAATTTATAGCATTGCTCTTGAATCTCAACAATACTCTTATCAAGGCTAGCACTTTGCTCTACTAGTTTAGTTGCATCAATTTTTACACCTATTTTCTCCATATTATTTAAAATAAGAGTTAAAGGCATCTCGACTTTTGAATACAGTTCGTAAAGAACTTTCTCTTTTTTAAGTAACCTGTCAAAATGACTGAAAAGTCTAAAAGTAATATCTGCATCTTCAGCAGCATATTTAGCCACTTTATCAATTTCTATCTGATCTAAAGTTTGTTGTTTTCTGCCTGTTCCAGCTATTTCACTATAAGGAATTGGCTCAATATTAAGATGTTCCTTAGAAAGGCTATCCATATCATGCCTACCACTACTTTTTAACACATATGCCATAACCATAGTGTCATGAATATTTCCTTTAATATCCACACCATACTTTGATAGAATTTTCTCATCGAACTTAAAATTATGTGCAACCTTAGATTTTTTAGAATCTGCAAATATTGGTTTTAGCTCCTCTAAAACCACACCTAACTCAAGCTGTTGTGGAACACCTAAATATCTATGTTGTACTGGAATATAATAAGCCCTGCCCTCTTTAGCACAAAACGATAACCCTACCAAATTAGCTTCATAAGTATTTAAAGAGTCAGTTTCAGTATCAAAGGAAAAAATATTACTATCTTTCAAATCTGCTACTAAATCATCAAGATCTTGTGATGATAATACTGTTTTATAATCTATTTTAACATCTACTTGCTTAGAAGACTGTTCTTCATTCGTAGATTCTGTATTATTAACATCTAAACCTCGCAATAATGAATTAAATTCATATTTTGTAAAAACTTCTACTAAATATTTCGTATCTGCTGAATTACATTTAAGATCCTCTATAGTTAGACTAAGATTAAGGTCACACTTAATTGTTGCTAACTGATAAGAGAGTTTTAAAAGCTCAATATTGTTACGTAAATTTTCACCAACCTTTCCTTTTATATCATTAGAATTTGCTATCACTCCGTCAATATTTTCATATTCTTGTAGCCACTTAACCGCTGTTTTTGGACCAACTTTAGGCACTCCTGGAATATTATCAGAAGAGTCTCCCATAAGAGCTAAATAGTCAATTATCTGATCAGGTCGAATTTGGTATTTAGTTAAAACCCCAGAAATATCTGTAGTTACATTCTTCATCGAATCATATAGCACTACTTTTTCAGTAACTAACTGAGCCATATCTTTATCACCAGTAGAAATAACGACATCATAACCTTGAGCTTCTAGATCTTTTGCTAAAGTCCCAATCACGTCATCAGCCTCAACGCCATCTTTTATAATGATAGGAAAGCCCATTTTTTTGATAATTTCATGAAGTGGTTCTATCTGAACTCTTAGCTCATCATCCATTGCTTTACGATTTGCTTTATATTCAGGGTATATCTCATGACGGAAATTTTTACCCTTTGGATCAAAAACAACAGCAACATATTCTGTATCATATCTTGTTGGCAATTTCTTGAGCATATTTATTACTCCAAGAATAGCGCCTGTTGGCTCTCCTTGACTATTAGATAAGTTTGGTAATGCATGATAAGCTCTAAATAAATAAGATGAGCCGTCAACTAAAACTATTTTTTGCATAGAGATTTATTAGAATATTTATATCAATGTAAATAGTAATATATATAACAAAGTATAGCAAATCGATTACGAACATTAATCGCATATCCATTACTAAACTAATTAAAGAAATAATTTTATTCGTAATTATTGATTATATTGCAACTCTATATCTAGATACCACCAATTCTCTCTAGCAAAAGACTTACATTTAATAGCATCTTTATATGTCATAATAACTGCTTGATTATCTTTTATATTAGAAAAGTCTTGTTGTACAAATTTATGATGATCTTTGAATATTTCTTTATCTTCAATTTTAATATTATTTTGCGCTAGAGTTTCAAAAAATTTCTCCGGATTACCAATACCTACAACTGCAACAATATTATTAGCTGAGAACTCATCTTTTGAAAATCTCGCACCAGAGACAAGATTTACAAACTCAGTTGCAACAATTTTAGCAAAAGTAATATTCTGATTATAACTTCTTAGGAATTTTTTATCATCTTCCGAACAATCACCAATTATAATAACCTCATCCACAGAACTTAATCTTTCAATAGATTCTCTTAATGGTCCTGCAGGAATACATAATTGATTACCAAACATTCTACTCGCATCTACAACAACGATTTCTTTATCTCTAGCAAGCTTATAATGTTGTAAACCATCATCACTAATTATCACATCAGTATTTGGATATATCTTCTCAATATATTTTACAGAGTCTACTCTCTGTGGTGAGATAATTATGGGTACCTGACCATTTAGGGCATCATATAACATTGCAGGTTCATCACCGCACTGACTCGCTAAAGTAGCGGAATTAACCTCAAATGGATAACTCTCTGCTTTTGCTCCATAACCACGACTAATAATTACAGGATTTTTACCTTTTGCTAAATATTCTTGAGCTAACTTTCTAACTACTGGAGTTTTACCTGTCCCACCGACAGATATATTACCAACGATAACAACAGGTATTTTTGATTTATATTGATTTTGTTGCTGTTTGAGTTTGCGATTAGTAGCAACTTTTGAAAAAATAATAGATATAGGCTTTAGAATACAACTTAATAAATTTGGATTTCTCTGATACCAAAATTTATCTATCATCTAACTACTCAAGTCCTGACTGATATAGCCTAGTATATAGTCCACCTTGTTCAAGAAGATCTTGATGCTTACCACATTCAACAACTTTCCCACCATCCATAACAACAATCTTATCAGCACTTTCAACTGTACTTAGCCTATGCGCAATAACTATAGTTGTACACGATTTAGTTAAGCTTTCTAATGCTTGCTGAACAACTCTTTCTGACTCATTATCTAACGCACTAGTAGCTTCATCAAAGATCAATATCGGCGCATTTTTCAATAACGCTCTTGCTATTGAGATTCTCTGTCTTTGCCCCCCAGAAAGCTTAGAACCATTATTACCTATATTTGTATGCATTCCTTCGGGTAAGTCTTGAACAAACTCATAAGCATTTGCCCTTTTAAGAACATCTATAACCTCTTCTTCGGAAACATCTCTTGACAGTCCAAAAGCAATATTATTATAAACAGTATCATCAAATAAATGGACGTTTTGCGAAACCATTGATAAATGCGATCTTAAATTCTCTAGTGATAACTCACGAGTGTCTACACCATCAATTAATATCTCTCCCTTATGCTGAGTATAAAATCTTGAGATAATACTTGTAAGTGTAGTTTTACCACTACCAGACTTACCAACAAATGCTACTGTTTCACCAGCTTTAATATCAACACTAACACCATTTAAGACATTCTGCGTACTAAAAGCAAAGCTTACATCTCTAATACTTACATCACCTGATACTTTCTTCAGCTCTTTTTTACCTGTTTCTTCTTCTGCTGGATAATCAAGAATATAAAAGATATCTTCAGTCGCTGCCACTGCTTTTTGAATAACCACGTTAACTTTAGTAAGATTTTTAATCGGTTTTAAAATCGCGGCTGCTGCTGCAAAAAACGATGCAAATGATCCTGCTGTTAACCAAGAAGATCCTCCACCCTCATTAGTCCCAAAAATAGCAATTGTGAATAATGAAGCTGCTAAAACAAGTGATGCTATAATTTGAATAACTGGGGATGTTAAAGAATCTAAAGCAATTGTTCTTATCTGTTGAGAATAGGTATAGTCAAGATTCTTAAAGAATTTATTTTGTTGTTTTTTCTGAGCTCCAAATATTCTTATTTCTTTATAATTTCTAAGTGTTTCTTCAGCCGTATGAGTAACATTCCCCATAGATGACTGAGTATTCCTACTTAATGATCTGAATTTTTTGTTTATTAAAGATATAAATACACCCAAGAATGGACCAACTATTATCAAAAACAAAGATAACTGCCAACTTGATACAACCATCACAATTATAAGACCTATTACAAAAGTACCATCCTGAACTACTGTTATAATTGCTGTTGATGTGGCTTCAGTAACTTGATCAACGTTATATAAAAGTCTTGAAATAATTTGACCAGAAGAGTGCTTATCAAAGAATGTTGCAGGTAGATCCATAAACCTCTTATAAATATCTTTTCTAAACTTATATACTACCTTTTGTCCTAATGACCCAATAAAGTAATTTGATAAAAAAGCTCCAACAGATCGCAATGTTAATAAACCAACCATACCAACGCCCATCAACATCAATATACTAGCACTTTGCTTTGTAACTCCACCACTACCGCCAAAACCATAGTTTAATATCGGATTTATCAGATATATCATTGAAGCATCAGCTGCTGAAAAGAATATACTCCCTATAGCTGCTAAAACTAAAAAATGCCATAAGTGCTTAACTTGACCTAAGAGTCTTTTATAAAGAGTTGTTACTTTCTCTTTATTTGACATTTGACCACTAAGTGTCCCTGGACCTTTCGATTTAAGATCTATTTTATCAATCATATTTGCCATAATTTATAATAAGATGTTTTTAAAACAACATTAAGTAACCAACAATTATACACTTTTTTCTGTTAATATAAAGCTAAGCAAATTCAACTATCTAAGCAATGATAATATATCTAGTTGGTGGTGCAGTCAGAGATAGGCTACTAGGATTACCACATAAAGATAAAGATTGGGTTGTTGTTGGAGCAACAGAAAAAGAAATGTTATCTGCTGGATATCTTAAAATTAATGCATCATTTCCAGTATTCTTAGACCCAAGAACAAAAGAAGAATATGCCTTAGCTAGAGCAGAGAAAAAAGTAGCAAAAGGATATCATGGTTTTGAAACATCATTTTCAAAAGATATTACTCTAAAAGATGATCTTAAGCGTAGAGACTTAACTATTAACTCTATCGCTATGGATCAAGATGGTAGTATAATAGATCCTTTCAATGGCCAACAAGATATTACAAATAGAGTTTTACGCCACACTTCTGAAGCTTTTGTTGAAGATCCTTTACGAGTTATTCGATTAGCTCGCTTTAAAGCACAATTATCTTACTTTAATTTTTCAATAGCTTGTGAGACTAAAAAGCTTGCTAGAGATATTTCAAAAACCGATGAACTTAGCTTTCTTAAAAAAGAACGGCTACATATAGAATTTATCAAAGCTTTAACAAACCCTAGAATTTTCTTTGAAACATTAGATGATCTAGACTCTTTAGAAAAGGTATTCCCAACAGTAAAAAATTTACTTACATTAATCCCAAACACAATTTTTTTTAAGAATATCAAATATACTAACTTAGAAATTAATCAAAAAATAACACTATGTTTCCTAAAAACATCCAAACAACATTTAGAGCGCCTAAAGAAAGAATTATTACTAACAAATAAGCAATTTAAAACAATAATAGCAACTATAAATATTAAACAAATATTAGAAGATCAAATAGATGCTCCATACGCACTTAAGCTCATAAAGGATGCAAACCTATTAAGA
Organism: Francisella sp. 19S2-4; assembly: GCF_036281795.1. Taxonomy (NCBI): domain Bacteria; kingdom Pseudomonadati; phylum Pseudomonadota; class Gammaproteobacteria; order Thiotrichales; family Francisellaceae; genus Francisella; species Francisella sp. 19S2-4. Next base: position 5,459 of record NZ_JAWUZH010000026.1, on the reverse strand, counting down.
GATCAAACATTATTTAAAGATAGTCTAGAAATATACAAAGCATATATAGATATAAGTAAAATAAAAAAATCATTAAGAAGAAGCTACAAGTCTTTAGAAGAAACTATAAAAACTATCAATAATCTAGATATTCAAAATATACTAAAAAATATTGATAGAAATAATTTAAAAAACACCATAAACAATCTATATATTGATACTATAAAAAACAGTTTAAATTTATGATACAATTACGAAAACTCTTTTTTATAGTAGATACTCAACGTAATGAAAAACGTAAATAGTTATATTTTTCCTATTAACACTATAGTCTGTATTCTAATATTGTTTATAGTAGCTTTTACAGTTATTGCTCTTGGATGGAAGCCTTGTCCAATGTGTCTTTTACAACAACTATCAGTATTATGCATCTTAGTATTTAGCATACTAGGATGGATCAAAAAATCTCCCAAAAGTTTTTCAATAATTATCAGAATTATAATTTTAATAATTATAATCTTTGGTATGTACTTAGCTGCAGATCAAATATATTTACAATATTTTGCTAATACACCAGCTACTAATGTTGCATCATGTGGAGGGATAGATAATCCTTTCTTACTAAATGTAACTAAATCAATTACAGGTTCAGTTGAAAGCTGCTCAGAAATTTCTGAAAGTATATCAGGCTATAGTTTAGCAGTTTATAGCTTGTTATTTTTTACAGGTTTGTTAATAATCAACTGTATTAGCTTTTTTATAAAGATATTTAAAAAATAGTGAGATAAAACTGTGGACTTCAAAAAAACTTTTGCAAATATTAAACAAAAAATAAATGCCAACAAAAAAAACTATGCAATTTTTGCCATAATCACAACAGTAGTAGCATGGCTAATCTTAGGTAAGCTCGGATTATCTTTAGCAATTGTCTATTTCATATTCCAGATAAAAAAAGTAAGATTCTGGCTATCCAAATTAAAGAATAAAAATGTTGCTTCAGTCACAGTAGTTGTAGCCACATTACTAATATTTGGAAGTATCTTTGGTTTTGCTGAATTTGTACAAAGCATGATTAAAAAAGGTATGGCTGCTTATGTTCCCCAGCCTGTAGCTGTTACATCAACTGTTGTCAAAACGACAGATTGGCAACAAGTTATTAACACTATCGGTGAAGCACAAGCTATCCAATCAACACAAATTTCATCGCAATCAGGTGGAATTGTTAGTGAAATTAATTTCAAGAGCGGCCAAGAAGTTAAAAAAGGTGATTTACTATTTAAACTCGACACAAGTCAATTAAAAGCAAACTTGGAAGAAGCTCTTTCAAAATTAAAGCTCGCTAAAATAACTACCGATCGTTATAACAAACTTGTACAACAAAAAGCCACATCAAAAGAGTCAGCTGATAAAGCTAATGCAGACTATTTAACAGCATTAGCACAAGTACAGAATATTGAATCTCAAATTGGTTTTAAAGAAGTTAGAGCTCCTTTTGATGGTAAGATAGGTATTAGAAACATAAGTTTAGGTCAATACTTTAACAATGGTGATAATGCTGCGACTCTCACAAAAATAGATCCAATTTTTATCACATTCTCTGTACCACAAAACAAAGTTAGTTTAATAAGTGTCGGTCAAGATATTAACTTCTTCTCCGATGCATTCCCGGGAGAAAAATTTACTGCTAAGATAACAGCTATCAACTCTTTCATTAATGACTCAAACAGATCTATCGTTGTCCAAGCTACGTATAAAAACCCTAAACATTCAATTGTCCCAGGGATGTTTTTGACTGTCCATGTAAATCTTCCAATAAAGAAAAATTCAATTGTAATTCCTAGAAATGCAATAGCATACAGCTTATATGGAGAATCTGTATATACTTTAGAACCAGTTCTAGATAAAGATGGTAAGCCTCAAAAAGTATCCTATACATCTACTGCAAGTGGTGGAATGGAAACCATTACTTTGGATAAAACTTTATATAAAGTTGGTCAAGTAAACGTTAAGGTTATAGAAACAAGAAATAATTTAGCTCTAGTTGAAGGCTTAAAACCTGGAACAACAATAGTTACTTCAGGACAAAATAAAGTCAACAAGGGAAGTGATGCTATGTTAAATAATAGTGTAGAGTTAAATAACAATCTATATAAGCAAGGAATGTAATAATGCGTCTTATTGATATCTTTATAAGAAGACCTGTATTATCTCTTTCAATAAGCTTTATGATTATTGTTGTTGGAGTTGGTTCTTTTTTCAACCTCCAGATTAGGCAATATCCTTATATAGATAGTGCAACAATTACTGTTACAACATCATACCCTGGAGCAAATCCAGCAACTATTCAAGCGTTTGTAACTAGACCCATAGAAGCGGCTGTAGGTTCATCAAAAGGTATTGACTATATGACTTCACAGTCTGCTCTGGGAACAAGTACAATTACTGTATACGTTAAACTGGGATATAACTCTAATGATGTTCTTTCTGAAGTTGTACAAAATGTAAACTCCGTATTAAACCAATTACCACAAGATGCTTATTCTCCTGCTATTAAGTTAAATCCTGCAGATAACTTCCCCTCATTAATTCTTGCCTTCACAAGTAAAACAATGAATACCTCTGAAATATCTGCATATATAAACTCTGAACTAACGCCAAAGCTACTAGCTCAAGGTGGATTATCAGAGATAGATGTATGGGGTAACCAACCATATGCAATGCGTATATATCCAAACAAATCTCGTATGGCAGAATATGGCATAACCCCCGCAGAGCTGTCACAAGCAATTGGTTCTAACAGTTTAGTTTCAGCAGGTGGCCAAATACAAGGACCATACTTAAACTATACGTTAAATCCAGAGACTAGCATGTCTCGAGCTCAAGATTACGAAAATCTTATTATTAAAAAGAGTAGTGGTCAAGTGGTTAGACTTAAGGATGTTGCCAAGGTTGAATTAGGTGCTCAAAATTATAACTCTACAGTATATTTTGATGGTAAAAATGCCGTTTTAGCAGGGGCCGTTGTTTCACCAGAAGCAAACCCACTTTCAGTAGTTGCTAATCTTGTAAAAGAGTTACCTAATATTAAAGCTGCTTTACCAAATGGCTTAGATGTTCATATTGCCTACAATAGTACTCTGTATATTGAAAGTTCTATTGATGAAGTTATCCATACGCTTGCTGAAGCAGTTATTATAGTATCAATTGTGATGTTCTTATTTTTAGGATCATTAAGAGCGATTATTGTACCGGTAATAGCTATTCCTTTATCAATTATTGGTTCTTTTTTCTTAATGAGCATGATGGGATTTTCAATAAACCTATTGACCCTTTTAGCAATGATTCTAGCCATAGGCTTAGTAGTAGATGATGCTATTGTTGTACTTGAAAATATCTACCGTCATGTTGAAGAAGGTATGGAACCTTTTGCAGCAGCAATTAAAGGTGCTAGAGAAATTGCTAACCCTGTAGTTTTGATGACCCTAACTCTACTAGTAGTATATGCTCCTATCGGAATGATGGGTGGCTTTACAGGTCAGCTATTTACAGAGTTTGCTTACTCCCTTGCTGGAGCAGTACTTATATCAGGTATAGTTGCTTATACTTTATCTCCAATGATGTGCTCAAAAGTACTTAATCGCCAAATGATGAGCACTAAATTAGTTAAGTTTGTAGATTCTGTATTTAGTAAATTAACTGCTAAATATAAAGCTCTGCTAATATTTGTTTTAGAAATAAAACCCGCTATTGCTATTATGGGAGCTATTGTACTTGTTAGCTGTTTTATAATGGGTACAGGTATCAAATCAGAACTTGCTCCAAATGAGGATCAAGGATTCTTAGGTATAATGGGACAAGCTCCATCTTCTGCCAATATTAACTACTTAAATGCCTTTGGTGAAAAACTAAATCAAACATTAAATGAGATACCAGGCAAGCAAAATACTTTTATTCTAAATGGGGTAATGGGCTCTAATGTGATCTTTGGTGGCTTTATTATGAAATCATGGGATGATAGAAAAATTTCTCAACAAAAAGCTGCTAACATAGCTCAGGCTAAAGTAACAGGTCTCCCTGGAATACAAACATATACTTATCAAACACCTTCACTACCAGGAATACCTAGAGGTGCTCCAATATCTATAGTTATCCAGAGTGTTAATGACTATGAAGCCATCAATGATATTACCAATAAAGTTATAGACAAAATGATGAGTAGTGGTCTATTTGTTTTTGCACAAAGTGATCTTAAATTTGATAATCCTGTCGTTGATATAAATATAGATCGAGAAAAAGCTGGTATTTTAGGAATCACAATGGCAGATATTGCTAAAACACTTAGTTCTTCATATGCTGGTGGTTATATAAACTATTTCTTCCTAAGAGGATATAGTTTCCAAGTGATACCTCAACTTCCTAGAAATGAGATGTTAACGCAAGAGCAACTAGGAAACATCTTTATTCGTTCAGATGATTCTAGTGATATGTTTGATTCTGAAGTGCCACTATCCGCACTGATGACATTTAAAACAACTGGACAACCTCTAACACAAAATACCTTCCAACAACTAAACGCTTCAACAATTTCTGCAGTTATGTCACCTGGTGTAACTCAAGGACAAGCGATTGACTATGTTAAGAGTGTAATTAGAAGTGAGCTACCAGCAGGATTCTCATATAACTTCTCTGGCTCAGCTCGCCAATATGTTGAAAATGGTAATACAATGATGGTAGCTTTTGCTTTTGCAATCGTTCTAATTTTCCTAGCATTATCTGCTCAGTTTGAAAGCTTTAGAGACTCTCTTGTTATCTTAGTAACTATTCCAATGGCTATATCGGGAGCTTTGATTCCGCTATATTTTGGGCAATATATCGGTGCAGGATGGGCATCACTTAATATATATACCCAACTTGGTCTCGTGACACTAATAGGTCTAATATCAAAGCAAGGGATTATGGTTGTTGAGTTTGCCAACCACTTACAAAAACACGAAGGGCTGAATAAGTATGATGCAATTGTCACTTCATCATCACAACGTTTAAGGCCTATTCTAATGACAGTATCAGCAATGGTTGTTGGTGTAATACCTCTTGTTACATCCTCTGGTGCTGGTGCTGTAAGTAGAAACTGTATCGGTGTTGTTATATCAAGTGGTCTAGTTATTGGAGCACTCTTCTCGCTATTTGTTTTACCTGTTGTATACATGTATATTGCAAGTGATAAATCAAAGTCTGTTAAATTAGACATTGAACAGCAAAAAATAGTTGATGAGCTTAACGAAAATGACTCAAACCACTAACAAAATAAGTTTTCTCTTAAATTTTATTTAACATTTTGCGATAAAAATACTACCAAACAAGTTTTACAATATTTAGTATAAAATTTCTTGAATTTTAATAATCAAGACTGTTGAATAAATCTTTCAATTTCTATGAATAGGAATATTTTTGCTATTTTTAGTAAAAACTTAGCCTTAAAT
>NZ_JAWUZH010000025.1:0-31685 GCF_036281795.1 Francisella sp. 19S2-4 | reverse complement strand
TTAAGGCTAAGTTTTTACTAAAAATAGCAAAAATATTCCTATTCATAGAAATTGAAAGATTTATTCAACAGTCTTTACTATTATAAAATCGGTGTTTTAGCTATCTAAATGAGATAGAATGGCTAGGAAATAAGTACAGAAGGTTATGACTATGAATATATATGATAACTTTACGCAAACTATTGGAAAAACTCCATTAGTTAGATTGCTTAAAATAGAAAAACTATTTAATTTAAAGACTAAATTAGTTGCTAAAATGGAGTTTTTTAATCCATTATCATCTGTTAAAGATAGGGTAGCTCTTAATCTTATTGAAAATGCTGAAAAACTAGGTGAGATAAAGCCAGGAGTTACAACATTAATAGAGCCTACATCTGGTAATACTGGTATTGGATTATCATTTATCTCTGCAGCAAAGGGATATGATTTAATTATCACTATGCCAGAAAGTGTATCTATAGAAAGGCGTAAATTGATACAGCATTTTGGGGCAAAGCTTGTTTTGACGCCTGCTAGTGATGGTATGGCAGGAGCAGTTGCAAAAGCCAATGATTTATTAAAAGAGTATCAAGATAGTGTAATACTTGGTCAATTTACTAATTATGCTAATCCAGAAGTACACAAAAACTCAACTGCTTTAGAAATTTGGCATGATACGGATGGTGAGATAGATATCTTAGTTGCAGGTGTTGGTACGGGAGGTACTATTACAGGTGTTTCTGAAGTTTTAAAGCAAAAGAAGCCTGGTGTCAAAGCTATCGCTGTAGAGCCTAAGTCTAGTCCAGTATTATCTGGGGGTAAGCCTGGGCCGCATAAGATCCAAGGGATAGGAGCGGGTTTTATTCCAGAAATCTTAAACATATCTCTAATAGATGATATTGTGACTGTTAGTGATGAAGATGCTTTAGAGTATGCTCGTTTGGTGGCACATCAAGAAGGTATACCTGCTGGTATATCATCTGGTGCAGCATTAAAAGCTGCAATTGAAATAGCTCAGCGTGCTGAAAATAAAAATAAGTTGATTGTGGTTGTTTTTGCTTCTAGTGCTGAGAGGTATTTATCAACAGCTTTATTTAGTGATAACTAGATAGTATTTCTCTCAAAGACACTAAAGGTAAAGTCAAATTCATTTTTATCGTCTTTTTTGAATTGTTTATGACCTATGCGTTTATATTTAGATTCATCTCATTCTGGGAAAAATGCGTCAAGGTCACTCATTTCAGTATCAGCTTTAGTGATATATAGTCTATCAGCATACTCCAAAAATTCTTTGTAAATCTGCGCACCACCTATTACAAATATTTCATAATGAGGTTTTGATGTGGCAAAATTCAAAATGTCTAGAGTATTATTTATTATTAGGCATTTGTCTTGTTTGTATTCTTTATTTCTAGTTAGAATAATGTTTTTCCGATTAGGAAGAGGGTGACCAATGGATTCAAAAGTTTTTCTACCCATTATAATATAGTTGTTTTCTGTTATTTTTAGAAGTTTCTATACGTTTGCATATTTTTGCTTGACCTCAATATAACTTGAGGTAGTAAAATAATGAACTAACATTTTAAAATAAGGAATTTATATGGAATGCTTCGAAAAAGTAAGTAATGGTTTATCTTACTGTAATCCTAACTCAATCTATGATCCAACGGTTAATGCATATAGCCATTCAGTCTCTACTAATGGGAGTGGTGATATTGTATTTGTCTCAGGGCAGAGCGGTGGAGAAGGGTTAAACCACAAATTAAGCGATAGTTTTGAAACTCAAGTTCAAGAGGCTTTGAAAAATTTGCTATTAGTTTTAGGATCTCAAGATTTAAAGCCTGATGATGTGGCTAAGATCACGGTACTAATTGTAGATCATGATTTAGAGAAGTTAAAAATATGGACTAGAGAAGCACTAAAAGTGTGGAGTAAAGATAAGCTTCCAGCAAGTACTCTTATTCCCATTCCAAGATTAGCTCTAGATGGGATGCTTATTGAAGTTGATGCGGTTGCTTTTAAAAGACGTTAATTTAGGTGTGTATCGTAATGATTAGAAATTATGTTCTGCTTTTGGGTATAGGGGTTATCTGGGGATCACAGTTTATATTTCAGCAAGTAGCTGTTCAAGATATTCCTCCTGTATGGATTGGATTTGCGCGTTCATTCATTGGTTTTATGACTTTGTTTGTTATTTGTAAATATCTGAGGCTTAGAGGAGGGAGAAACTGGTTTATTTTTGGTGTTATCGGTTTCTTAGAGGCTACTGTTCCCTTTGTTTTGATTCCATGGGGACAGCAGTATGTTGATTCATCAATTACTGCGATACTTATAGCGACTGTAGCATTTTTTGCGACTATTCTATCACCAGTTATACTTAAAGAATCTAATATCAATTTTTTTAAAATATTAAGTGTTATTATTGGATTCGCTGGTTTAGTTATTCTATTTTTCCCAGATCTCTTTTCTGTTAAGAAGGCTTTTAATTTATGGGGGGTATTAGCTATTATTCTAGCAGCTGCGAGCTTTGCATGTTCTTTGTTGTGTATTAAGAAGTTTGGAGGTTCTTTACATCCTGTAGTATTGGCTCGTAACGTATTGGCTATGTCGAGTATTCAGTTATTTATTGTGGGTCTATTTATCTGTCCTAAGATTCATGCTCAACCTACTTTGCCTTCTGTTAGTGCTGTAGTATTTCTAGGAGTGATGTGTGCTGGGGTGGTGTATTTCTTGTTTATGAAATTAATACATGATGCGGGGCCTATTTTTGCTTCACTTACAAATTATTTAGTTCCTGCTGTCGGTGTTTTTATAGGTACGATAATCGCTCATGAATATATTTCTATTAATACTTGGGTAGCGTTGGCTACTATCTTTATAGCTCTAGCTGTAAATCAGATATCACCGCGTAAGCTTAAATTGTAATATGTCACTTCTCGTTATATAAATTTTGATTAATAATAATTGCTCCAGTTAATTTACTATCTTTATGTAGCTCGTCATCATTGTTATACATTGGGCATTGATCCATGGATAAGCATCCACATCCTATACATCCAAGTAAGAGGCTCTTTAAATTGTTTAAAGTCCTTATTTTATCTTCAAGTTCATTGTTTAGTATTGTTGCAAACTTTTGCCAATCTTTTTTGGTAGCAACATTGTTGTTGGGTAACTTTTTTAGGGCTATTTTTATGTCTTTTAGACTTATTCCTACATTTTGAGCAATTTTTATGACAGCTATTCTTCGTAATACATCTCTTGTATAACGTCTTTGATTGGCTTGATTTCTATTGCTATAGATTAGGCCCTTTTCTTCATAAAAATGAAGAGTTGATATGTTGATGCCAGCTCTTTTTGCAACTTCGCCAACGCTTAATTCATGTGATTTCATATGGGTGTAGAACGTATTTATATACGAGTTTAGCTTTATATTACATTTTTAGGATAGTTTTTAGTAGGGCCATTATTAGTATTAATTTTCAAACTTTTCAAAAACGCTAAAAGTAAAGTCAAACTCATTTTTATCATCTTTTTTGAACTCTTTATGACCTATGCGTTTATATTTAGATTCATCCCATTCTGGGAAAAATGCGTCAAGGTCACTCATTTCAGTATCAACTTTAGTGATATATAGTCTATCAGCATACTCCAAAAATTCTTTGTAAATCTGCGCACCACCTATTACAAATATTTCATAATGAGGTTTTGATGTGGCAAAGTTCAAAATGTCTTGAATACTGTTTATTATTAGACATTTTTCTTGTTTGTATTCTTTATCTCTAGTTAGAATTATATTTTTCCGATTGGGAAGAGGGCGGCCAATTGATTCAAAAGTTTTTCTACCCATTACAATATAATTATTTTCTGTTATTTTTTTGAAGTTTTTAAGATCTTCAGATAGCTTCCATGCTAGAGAGTTTTCTTTACCTATCCCAAGGTTCCTGTCATATGCGACTATTAATGAAATCATATTGCAATATATGTAATTTATAGTGTGTTTAATTCTATCATAATGATTTTAGGTAAATTAGGTTTTTGTGCTATTATTGCTGTATGGAGTACTTTCTTCGAGTTGGTTTATGAGTGAAGTATACATAACAAAGAAAAAATAGGTTTTTCTGTTGTTGAGCTTATGGTTGTTATTGCAATTATTGTCATAATTGCTGGTGTTACTATACCTATGTATTCCGAATATATTACAAAGACACAAATGGTAGATACTATTCATGCAAATGGCGGAGATAGAAGTGAAATCGCTGATTACTATCACGCTAATGGATCGTTTGGCTCTAAGGATGAGTTTGATTCATCTGAGTTTGCTCAAAGCTTTAATTCTACAGTTGCTGGCGAACATGCTCAGTCAAAAACTATAACTTGGTTGAGTGCTAATGCAGTGAGGGTTGATTATGTTAACAAATAAGGTTAAGGATATTTTTTTAGAGGGTAAAGTTTTAAAGCTAGTTTTAACTGCTACCTTCTTCATTTTTCTGATTTCTAAATTGGATGCAGAAGAAGGAGTGTCGTATATTATTACTGCAGGTAGTGGTTCAATACTTTATAGCTCTTGTGTTTCAACTGTTTCTTTATCAGGGTGTGAAAAGGCCTCTTCTATGGATGATCTTGAATCTAAGGTAAATTCTGCCAGCTCAGATCTTGGTTTAGACGGAGGTACTTCTGAAGGAAGTGGTTCTGAGAGCGGCAATGGAGGAGGCTCTGATAACTCATCAACGCCTAGTTGTAGTAGTTTAACTACTTACGAGACTTGTAGTGCACAATCAGGATGTATATGGTTTAGGGGGCAATGCTATATTTCTGGGGTATAATTTTTTATATGTAGACTTTTAATTTAATTTCTTTGAAATGTATTCATACCTAATCAAAAATAAATTTTTGTAATTTTTATATATCTTATGATAGAATAAGCAAGCTTATATTTTTAGATATAAGTAAATGTTTAATTAATAAATCATACACTTTATTTATACAATCTAACTTAACGGGTGTCGCTTGCGATGTTTGAGTTAGTGTAAAGTGTTAGATGTAACCCAAATATAAGGATTAATAAAATGTCTTTAATGAAAGAAATGTTATCTGCTGGTGTTCACTTCGGACACAAAAAAGCTTTCTGGAACCCACAAATGAATGAATACATTTTTGGTATTAACCATGGTGTACATATCATTAACTTAGAAAAAACAGTTCCTCTTTTCCAAGACGCTGTTAACTTTGTTGGCAAAACTGTTGCTAATGGTGGTAAAGTTCTTTTCGTTGGTACTAAAAGACAAGCTCAAGATATCATAGAAACTGAAGCTAAAAGATGTGGTATGCCATTTGTTAGTCATAGATGGTTAGGTGGTATGCTTACTAACTATAAAACAGTTAGACAATCTATCAAAAGATTAGCTCAGTTAGAAAAAATGAAAGAAGATGGTACTTTTGGTTCTTTAACTAAAAAAGAAATGCTTCAAAACTTAAGAACTATTGAGAAATTAGAAAAAGTTCTTGGTGGTATTAAAGAAATGGGTGGTATTCCTGATGCTATCGTTGTTATAGATAGTAACAAAGAGCATATTGCTATCCAAGAAGCTAAGAAACTTGGTATTAAAGTTGTAGCTATCGTAGATACAAATTCAAATCCTGATGATATTGATTATATCATTCCAGGTAATGATGATGCTGTTAAATCTATATCTTTCTATATGCAAAAATTTGCAGATGCTGTTATTGATGCGCAAGGTTTAGATAGAGCTATTGAAGCAAAAGCAGATGAAGCTGTAGAAGCTCAACAAGAAGCATAATAAAAAACAAGGATAATAAAACAATGTCAAATATTTCTGCTAAATTAGTAAAGGAACTTAGAGAAAGAACTGGTGCTGGCATGATGGAGTGTAAGAAGGCTCTAGTTGCTGCTGAAGGTGATATTGAAAAAGCTGCTGAAGATATGAGAATCTCAGGTCAAGCAAAAGCTGATAAAAAAGCTTCTCGTGTTGCTGCTGAAGGTGTTATCGAAGCTTATGCTGCTGATGGTAGAGCTGTATTGCTTGAGATCAACTCTGAAACAGATTTCGTTGCTAGAGATGATAGTTTTAAAGCGTTTGCAAAAGAAGCTGTAAAAGCTGCTCATGCTGCTAATGCAAAAACTATCGAAGAAGTTTTAGCTGCTAAAATATCAACGGGTGAAACTGTTGATGAAGCTAGAAAATCTCTAATTGCTAAAATTGGTGAAAATATCCAAGTGCGTAGAGTTAAAGCTATCGAAGCTGGCAATTTAGGTGCTTATGTTCATGGTGGTAGAATTGGCGTAGTTGCTGCTCTAGAGGGCGGTGATGAAGAATTAGCTAAAGATATTGCTATGCATGTAACTGCTGCTAATCCTCAATACGTTAACCCTGAAGATGTTCCTGCAGATGTTGTAGAGAAAGAAAAATCTATTCAGATTGAGATTGCTATACAGTCTGGTAAGCCAAAAGAAATCGCTGAAAAAATGGTTATTGGCCGTATGAAGAAGTTTACTGGTGAAGTTAGCTTAACTGGTCAAGCTTTTGTTAAAGACCCTGGCATGTTAGTTGAAAAACTAGTTAAAGATAAGGGTGCGAAAGTAATCAACTTTATTCGTTTAGATGTTGGTGAAGGTATCGAGAAAAAAGAAGAAGACTTCGCAGCAGAGGTGATGAGCCAAATTAAAGGTTAATATATGTCTAATGATTCGTTAGAATGTTCTCAAAAATCTCCGAAACTTAAGAGAATTCTTCTTAAGTTGAGTGGAGAATCTTTATCTGCAGACCAAGGTTTTGGAATAAATGTTGAATCTGCAAAGCCTATTATAGATCAAATTAAAACTCTAACTAAACAAGGTGTAGAGCTTGCTATAGTTGTTGGTGGTGGTAATATCTTGCGTGGCGGTAGAGCTAATTTTGGAGATAAGATTAGAAGAGCTACTGCAGACTCAATGGGTATGATTGCTACGATGATTAATGCTTTAGCTTTACGTGATATGCTTATTAGTGAAAATGTTGACGCAGAAGTCTTTTCGGCTAAAGGCGTTGATGGTTTGCTTAAGGTGGCTAGTGCTCATGAGTTTAATCAGTCTCTGGCTGCTGGTAAGGTTTTAGTTTTCGCAGGTGGTACTGGTAACCCATTTGTAACTACAGATACTACAGCAAGTTTAAGAGCTGTCGAGATCGGTGCAGATGCTTTACTAAAGGCTACGACTGTTGATGGTGTATACGATAAAGATCCTAATAAACATTCAGATGCGAAGCGCTTTGAGAAAATTACCTTTTCAGAAGTGGTAGCAAAAGAGTTAAGTGTTATGGATTTGGGAGCTTTTACTCAATGTAGAGATTTTGGTATTCCAATATATGTGTTTGATTTGACGCAGTCTAATGCTTTGGTTGATGCTGTTGTTGAATCTAAGCATGGTACTTGGGTTACTTTGGACTAAATTAATTTTTTTAAAGGATTATTTATTATGATAAATGAAATTCTAAAAGATGCTGAAAGTAGAATGAACAAATCTCTAGAAGTTTTGGCTCATGATTTGGCAAAAATCAGAACTGGGCGTGCTCATCCTGATATATTGGCTCATGTAACTATTGATTATTATGGTTCAGCTACGCCTATTACTCAGGTTGCTAACGTAAATGTTCTAGATGCGAGAACTCTTGGTATTACACCATGGGAGAAGGGTCTTTCGGGGCAAATTGAAAAAGCTATTATAACTTCAGATCTTGGTCTTAATCCTACGAACCTAGGAGACTCTTTAAGAGTGCCTATGCCTGCATTAAACGAAGAAAGAAGAAGAGAGCTGGTTAAACTAGTTAAATCTGAAACAGAAAGTGGTAGGGTTTCTATTAGAAATATCCGCCGTGATGCTAATAGTGATATTAAAGAGCTTCTTAAAGAAAAAGAAATAACTGAAGATGAAGCAAAAAGAGCAGAAGATAGTATTCAGAAGATTACTGATAAGATGATTGCTCAAGCTGATGCTTTGGCTGTTAAAAAAGAGCAAGATTTGATGGAAGTCTAATCATCAAATATCTAAATTTATTTTTCTATTTTATAGTTTCACTTGTTTTGGTGAGTCTTATTTTAAAGTTTTGCTGTAAGTTTATTAAAACTTAAAATTTTTTTGAGGTTATTGATCTTTATCTGCAGTAACATTCATTGTTTTTCTGTTGTGTTTAAATATTATTATTCTCCTTAGAGTTAATTTTTGAGAGATTAAATGTCAAATAATAATATTGAAAATAAGCGAGTAGCTGTAGATGAGATTTTGTATCATACTAAATTGAGCCAGCAGATGATAGAAAGTACTGATGTTGCGATACTTCCTGGAGATCCTGGGCGAGTGAAATTACCTTGCTGATATATTAGATAGAGATAATAGATTTCTTGCAAGTAATAGAGAGTATACTTCTCACTTATGTAGAGTTGGTGAAATAAAAGTATTGATTGTGTCGACTGGTATGGGTGGGCCATCTGTGGCAATAGGGATCGAAGAGTTGGCAATGATTGGTATTAAGAAATTTATACGTGTAGGTACGTGTGGAACTATTCAAGAACATATAAATATTGGAGATCTAATATTAACCACAGCTTCAGTTCGTCTTGATGGTACGTCTGTGCATTATGCTCCTATTGAATATCCTGCAGTTGCAAGTTTTAGGTTAAATAATAGTTTATTTGAGGCTGCAAAGAATTTAGGTATAAAAATTCACACAGGCATTACAGGCTCATCAGATACATTTTATCCTGGTCAGGAAAGACTTGATAGTTATAGTGGCTGTGTTAGAAATCATTTTAAGAATTCTGTTTCAGAGTGGCGTAAATTGAATGTTTTAAACTTAGAAATGGAGTCTTCAGCTTTGCTAACAGTGTGTTCTGTTTTTGGATTGGATGCTAGTTGTATTTGTATGGTTGCAGCAAAACGTACCGTGTCAGAAGAGCTAGATACTAGTAAATATGCTGAAGGTATGGGACAAATTATTAAGATAATTGAAAGTAGCATTAGATCTGGTTTGTAGTGATTGAGAGATATTGATATCTTAGCCCTTGTAATTCTTACTTTTCTTTCTTATTATTTACCTAGTTTAATTTTATTCTAATTGATTTATGATCTTGGCTAAGAAAAATGTTCTTAGACATATTGCCATAATTATGGATGGTAATGGTAGGTGGGCTAAAAGTAGATTAAAGCCAAGAATTTTTGGGCATAGGAATGCTATATCAAGTGTTGATGCTTCTATAGAGTATTGCGCTGAAAATGGTATTGAGGTCTTAACTCTTTTTGCTTTTGGTAGGGATAATTGGTTAAGACCTGCCCAAGAAGTTGAAGATTTGATGGATCTTTTTTGTAAAACGTTAAAAGATAAGACTCCTAAGTTACATAAGAATAATATATCGTTAAAAGTTGTTGGTGATAAATCAAGGCTTTCATCAAAGCTTTTAAGTATAATTGCTGAGAGCGAATCTCTAACGAGTCAAAATACTGGTTTAGAATTGAGGTTGGCGGTTGATTATGCTGGTAGGTGGGATATTGTAGAGGCTACTAAGGCTATAGTTGCAGATGTTCAAAAGGAAAAAATCTTACAGGCTGATATAACTGAGCAGAAGTTTGGTCAATATTTATTGGCAGGTCAGATACCTGTGGATTTGCTTATAAGGACTAGTGGAGAGGTGCGCTTAAGTGATTTTATGTTATGGCAGTTAGCATATGCTGAGATGTATTTTACTGATGTTATGTGGCCAGATTTTTCCAAAAAAGAGTTGGCTAAAGCGGTGGAGTATTTTTATTCTCGTCAGAGAAGATTTGGTAAAAGTGGCGAGCAGATTTAAGTAAGAGGGATTTATGAAAGAAAGGATTGTAACTGGTATTGTACTTGTAGTAGTGGTGTTTGCATTTTTGTTATATGCATCTGATTATTTATTTGGTGTGGGAGTTTTCTTTGTTGCACTATTATCTGCTTATGAATGGGTGAAGTTAGCGAAAGTTAATCAAGATGCTATGGTGAAGTATCTTATGGTGTTTGCAATTGTAGCCATTTTAGTTTCTGAATTCTTTATTTACTTACAGTATATTTTCCCTATATTTTGGTTATATGCAATATTTAAGCTAAGTCAGTATGAGCGTGAAAAGATAAATACTATTTCAGCTAATGAGATTCTTGTTATGGGAGTGTTTGCTATAGCTCCTTTTGCAGCTTGCTTATATGTGTTGCATAGTAATAATGTGGCATGGATATTTATGTTTATACTTGTTGTTGCCGCGGCTGATAGTGGCGCATACTTTACAGGGAAGGCTGTTGGTAAGCGTAAGATGCTTCCTAGATTGAGTCCAAATAAGACTATTGAAGGGCTTCTTGGTGGGATGATTTGTGCAATTGTAGTGGCTGTGATATTTCTTTTATATATGGGTTTGAGTCCTTTAGAGTATGTCTATATGATATTGATATCAGCTCTCGTAGCAGTATTGTCTGTTGTTGGTGATGTGTTTGAGAGTATGATGAAGCGTATTGCAGGAGTTAAAGATAGTGGTAATATTTTGCCAGGACATGGTGGGGTGCTTGATAGATTGGATGGTTATATGCCTGCGTTGCCAGTGTTTGTGTTATTGGGTTATCTTGCTGGCGTATTTGTTTTATAGAGGTTTTTATGAATATTGAACTTAAGTTTTTAAATAAAGAAATTGTTAAAGAGTTACCTAGTTATGGTACAAAAGGTTCTGCAGCAGTTGATTTGCAAGCGTGTGTCTCTGAAAGTGTGTTTTTAAAGCCAGGAGAGTGTAAACTTATAGGTTCTGGTGTTGCTATTAATATTGCTGATCCGGGTTATGCGGCTATGATTCTACCAAGATCTGGGTTGGGGCATAAAAAGGGCTTGGTGCTTGGAAATGGTACTGGTCTTATAGATTCTGATTATCAAGGTGAACTAAAGGTCTCTTGTTTTAATCGTTCTCAGGAAGTTATAGAAATAGAGCCATTAATGAGATTTGCTCAACTTGTGATTGTGCCTGTTGTCCAAGCAACTTTTAATGTTGTTGAGGAGTTCTCAGAAGAAACTGCTAGAGCTGTTGGTGGTTTTGGTCATACTGGAGTTTAGGTTTTATGTTTTTTAATATACCAAATATTTTAACTTTTGGGCGTTTGGCGTTAATTCCTTTTATTGTGATATGTTATTATCTTGATTTCCATCATCATCATGGGATTACGGCTACACTATTTTTACTAGGTGCCGCTACTGATTGGTTAGATGGTTATTTGGCTCGTAAGTGGCAACAGACAAGTAAATTAGGGGCTTTTTTGGATCCTGTTGCTGACAAGCTTATTGTTGCTACGGCACTTTGTTTATTTGTTGAGATGTATCCTTATTGGTGGGCAACTATACCAGCTATTGTTATGATATGTCGCGAGATTTTAGTGTCGGCTTTGCGCGAGTGGATGGCTGAATTAGGGCAGCGTAGTGTTGTCAAGGTTGGTATTTGGGGTAAAGTTAAAACTACTGCTCAGATGGCAGCATTATTTATATTTTTAATTAAACCTGCAATAGACTTTAGGCACTCTATTGATTATGCAAGCTTTAATACGTGGTTTATATTTCTGGGATTCTTGATGTTATATGTGGCTGTTATATTAACTGTTTACTCAATGTGTAATTACCTATATGTTGCGTTTAAATCAGTTTTTGGCAATTCTAATAAGTAATACTTTTTCTTTTCTTTTCTTTGCTTTTTTGTTATTATGTCTGTCTAATGCTATTTTTGCATAGGTTTTCTTGTGCCTGGCATTTGAAATTATTTAAAATCAAAAACTGATAAAAAAACGGAGAATAATAACTAATGGCAACTATAAATCAGTTGGTGAACAACCCTCGCAAGAGATCGGTTGTTAAGTCTAAGGTTCCTGCGTTGAAGGCTTGTCCTCAAAGAAGAGGTGTTTGTACGAGAGTTTATACTACAACTCCTAAGAAGCCTAACTCAGCACTTAGAAAAGTAGCTCGTGTAAGATTAACGAGTGGATTTGAGGTAACAAGTTACATTGGTGGTGAAGGCCATAACCTACAAGAGCATAGTGTTGTGCTTATTAGAGGTGGTAGGGTTAAAGATTTACCAGGTGTGCGTTACCACATCGTTAGGGGTGCTTTAGATACTTCAGGTGTTAATAATCGTAAGCACGGTCGTTCTAAGTATGGTACGAAGCGTCCTAAGTCTTAGTTTGTGTTTAAAATTTAACATTTGAAAAAGGTGTAAAAATGTCTAGAAGAAATAGAGCTCCTAAAAGAGATATTTTACCTGATCCTAAATATAAGAGTCAGGTTGTTGCTAAATTCGTTAACCATATTATGCTAGATGGTAAAAAGTCAGTAGCAGAAAAAATTGTTTATGGTGCGTTTGATAAGATTAAAGCAAAAGATGCTTCAGTTAGTGAAGTTGAGGTTTTTGAAAATGCGTTAGAAAGTGTTAGCCCTATGGTTGAGGTTAAATCTCGTCGTGTTGGTGGTGCTACATATCAAGTTCCTGTAGAAGTTAGACCAGAGCGTCGTCAAACTTTGGGTATGAGATGGATAATTGATGCTGCGCGTAAGAGAAAAGAAAATACTATGGGTGATAGAGTTGCTGCGGAAATTCTAGAAGCTGTAGAAGGTAGAGGCGCTGCTGTCAAGAAGAGAGAAGATACTCATAAGATGGCTGAAGCTAACAAAGCATTTGCTCACTTTAGATGGTAATAGGAGAATAGAAAATGCCTCGTAAAACAGCTTTAGAAAAATATAGAAATATTGGTATCTGTGCTCACGTTGACGCAGGTAAAACAACTACTACAGAGCGTATTCTATTCTATACTGGTCTTTCTCATAAGATTGGTGAGGTGCATGATGGTGCTGCTACTATGGATTGGATGGAGCAGGAGCAAGAAAGAGGTATTACAATTACTTCAGCTGCTACGACTACTTTCTGGTCTGGTATGGATCAGCAGTTTCCAGAGCATCGTATAAATATTATTGACACTCCAGGTCACGTTGACTTTACTATTGAAGTAGAGCGTTCTCTTCGTGTACTAGATGGTGCAGTTGTTGTGTTTTGTGGTTCATCAGGTGTTGAGCCTCAGTCAGAGACTGTATGGCGTCAAGCTAACAAATATGGTGTTCCAAGAATCGTATTTGTAAACAAGATGGATAGATCTGGTGCTGACTTTGAAAGAGTATGTGGCCAAATTAGAACAAGGCTAAAAGCAAACGTTGTTCCTGTTCAATTAAACATTGGTGCAGAAGAAGACTTTAAAGGTGTTGTAGATCTTATCAAAATGAAAGCTATCATGTGGAATGAGGAAGACATGGGTCTTACTTATGAGCTTGTTGATATTCCTGCTAATCTTCAAGATAGAGCGGAAGAGCTTCGTATGGAGATGATCGAAGCGGCTGCTGAATCATCAGAAGAGCTTATGGAAAAATACCTTGAAGAAGGTGAGCTTTCTAATGATGAAATTAAACAAGGTTTACGCATAAGAGTTCTTAATAATGAGATTGTTCTTGCGTTTTGCGGTTCAGCTTTTAAAAACAAAGGTGTACAAGCTGTTCTTGATGGTGTTGTTGAGTACTTGCCAGCTCCAAACCAGGTTCCTGCTATTAAGTGTGAGACTGAAGATGGTGAGCCAGCTTCTAGATCTTCATCTGATGATGAGCCGTTTGCAGCTTTAGCATTTAAACTTGCTACAGATCCATTTGTTGGTAACTTAACATTTATTCGTGTTTACTCTGGTGTACTTAAGTCTGGTGATGCTGTTTATAATCCTGTTAAGGGTAAGAAAGAGCGTGTAGGTCGTATCGTTCAGATGCATGCAAATAAGCGTGAAGAAATTAAAGAAGTTCGTGCTGGTGATATTGCGGCCTGTATCGGTTTGAAAGATGTGACTACGGGTGATACTCTTTGTGATCTTGATAAGCCTGTAATTCTTGAGAGAATGGATTTCCCTGAGCCAGTTATTTCTGTTGCTGTTGAGCCAAAAACTAAGGCTGACCAGGAGAAAATGTCTATAGCTTTAGGTAAGTTAGCTGCAGAGGATCCATCTTTCAGAGTTAAGACTGATGAAGAGTCTGGTCAAACAATTATTTCTGGTATGGGTGAGCTTCACTTGGATATCATTGTTGATCGTATGAGACGTGAATTTAAGGTTGAGGCTAATGTAGGTAACCCACAAGTTGCTTATAGAGAGACTATTCGTGGTACTGTTGAGCAAAATAGTAAGTTTGTTCGTCAGTCAGGTGGTCGTGGTCAGTATGGTCATGTAGTGGTTAAATTTGAACCATTAGAGATTTCTAAAAATGAAGCTGGTGAAGAAAAAATCTTTGAATTCGTTGATGAGATCGTTGGTGGTGTAATTCCTAAAGAATTTATTGGTCCTGTATCAAAAGGTATAGAAGAGCAAATGACTAATGGTGTATTAGCTGGCTATCCTATGATTGGTGTTAAAGCTACTTTATTTGATGGATCTTACCATGATGTTGACTCATCTGAGATGGCGTTTAAGATAGCTGGTTCTATGGCTCTTAAAGAAGGTGCTAAGAAGGCTAATGCGTGTATACTTGAGCCAATCATGAAGGTTGAAGTTGTAACTCCAGAAGATTATCTTGGTGATGTTATGGGTGACCTTAACAGAAGAAGAGGTATTATCGAAGGCATGGATGAAAACCCAAGTGGTAGAGTAGTTAGTGCTTTAGTTCCTCTTGCAGAAATGTTTGGTTATGCTACTAATGTTCGTTCAATGAGCCAAGGTAGAGCATCTTTCTCTATGGAGTTTAATAAGTATGCAGAAGTACCAAATAACATTGCTGATGAAATCATCAAATCACGTAATTCATAATTAAAAGGATAAAATTAAAATGGCTATAAATAATCAACGTATTAGAATTAGATTAAAAGCCTTTGATCATAAGCTTATCGATGTTTCAACTCAAGAAATCGTTGATACTGCTAAGAAAACAGGGGCTCAAGTTAAAGGACCTATTCCTTTACCAGTACGTAAAGAAAAATTCACAATTCTTATTTCTCCTCATGTAAATAAGAAGGCAAGAGATCAGTATGAAATCAGAACTCACAAGAGATTGATTGATATTGTTGAGCCTACAGATAAGACTGTAGATGCTTTAATGAAGCTAGATTTGGCATCAGGTGTTGATGTTCAGATCAGTTTAAGCTAATATATACGTTACTTTTTTGAAGAAACTCAAAAATGTAATTAAATTAGGTCTCTGTGGTCAATCGTAATCACAGGGTTAATATAATAATAATAGAGGATTAAATATGTCTTTAGGATTAGTTGGTCGCAAATGTGGTATGACTCGTATTTTTACTGAAGATGGTGTTTCTATTCCTGTAACAGTAGTTCAAGTTGAGCCTAATAAAGTTACTCAAGTTAAAACTACAGAAACAGACGGATATAATGCTATTCAAGTAACTACTGGTTTCAAAAAGCGTTCTAATGTAAATAAACCTGTAGCTGGACACTATGCGAAAGCTGGTGTAGAGCCTGGAAGAGGGTTGTGGGAATTCGCTATCGATAATGCTTCTGAATATGAGGTTGGTTCATCTGTAGATGCTACTATGTTTGAAGCAGGTCAGAAAGTGGATGTTAGAGGTGTGTCTAAAGGTAAAGGTTTTCAAGGCGGTATTAAGCGTCATAACTTTTCTATGCAAGATGCAACTCACGGTAACTCACGTTCTCATAGAGTTCATGGTTCTACTGGTCAAAACCAGACTCCTGGTAGAGTGTTCAAGAACAAGAAAATGGCTGGGCACATGGGTAGCGAGAATGTTACTATTCAGTCTCTTGAGGTTGTAAGAGTGGACGCGGAAAATGGTTTATTACTTTTGAAAGGTGGTATCCCAGGTTCGGTTGGTGGTGATATTGTTATTACTCCAGCAGTTAAGAATTAGTAGATAAATTATTAAATACCGGAGATTGTTGTGGACTTAAATATAAAATCTTTAGCTGGTGCAGAGGCTGGTGTAGTAGATGTTGCAGAAGGTGTTTTTGCAACAGACTATAATGAAGCTCTAATTCACCAGGTTGTTGTTGCTTATATGGCAGGTGCTCGTCAAGGTACAAAAGCTCAAAAAACTAGATCTGAAGTTTCTGGTGGCGGAGCTAAACCTTGGAGACAAAAAGGTACAGGTAGAGCAAGAGCGGGTACTATCCGTTCACCTATTTTTAGAAAGGGTGGTGTTACATTTGCTGCTAAGCCTAAGAGTTATAAGCAAAAAGTTAATCGTAAAATGTACTCAAGTGCTATAAAGTCAATTTTATCAGAGTTGGTTAGATCTGAGAGAATGAGCATAGTTGAAGAGTTAAGATTGGAAACTCCAAAAACAAAAGAATTTAAATCAATTGTTGATGCTTTAAGTGTTAAAGATGTTCTTTTTGTTGTTGGTACAGAAGAGTTTAGTGAGAATTTATACTTATCTTCTAGAAACCTTAAAAATGTAGCAGTATGTGATTCTGTGGAAATTAATCCGGTTTCTTTAGTATGCTTTGAGAACGTTGTTTTCACTAAAAAAGCTATAAAAGAAGTAGAGGAGAAGCTAGTATGATTTCTCAAGAAAAATTATTAAAAACTGTTTTAAGACCTCATGTTTCTGATAAAACTTATGGTCTTTCAGATACGAATTCAACTATAGTGTTCGAAGTGGCTAGATTTGCAACTAAGCAAGATGTTAAGAGCGCGGTTGAGAAGTTATTTGAAGTTAAGGTTGAATCAGTAAATATCCTTAATGTTAAAGGTAAAGCGCGTAGATTTGGTCGTGTTGAAGGTAGAACAAAGGCTTGGAAAAAAGCTTATGTGAAACTTGCTGAAGGACATGATATCAATTTTGTTGGTGCAGAGTAATTATAAAGAAGGTTTATAATCATGATTGAAATAAAAAAAGCTAAACCTACTTCACCTGGCCGTCGCCACGTAGTGAGCGTAAAAAATACAGAATTACATACAGGTAAGCCATTTAAAGGTTTAGTAGAAGCTAAAAGTAAAAAGGCTGGTAGAAATAATACTGGTAGAATTACAGTTCGTCATCAAGGTGGCGGGCATAAGCAACACTATCGTATAGTTGATTTCAAGAGAAATAAAGATGATATCACTGCTAGGGTTGAGAGAATCGAGTACGATCCTAACCGTAGTGCAAATATTGCTTTAGTTTTATATGCAGATGGTGAAAGAAGATATATCATCGCTCCTAAAGGACTAAAGAAAGATATGTCTGTAGTTTCTGGAGAAAGAGTTGATGTTGCTGTTGGTAACTGTATGCCACTTAGAAATATTCCTCTAGGTACAGTTATTCATAACATCGAGATGAAGCCTAAAAAAGGTGCGCAAATGATTAGAAGTGCTGGAACTTTTGCTCAGTTGGTTGGTAAGGATAATTCTTACGCAATTATTCGTCTAAGATCAGGTGAAATGAGAAGAGTGCTTTTAGATTGTAGAGCGGTTATTGGTGTTGTATCTAATTCTGAGCACAACTTAAAATCTTTAGGTAAGGCTGGTGCTAAGCGTTGGAGAGGCGTAAGACCTACTGTTAGAGGTGTTGCGATGAACCCGGTAGATCACCCACATGGTGGTGGTGAAGGTAAAACTTCAGGCGGTAGACATCCTGTGTCACCTTGGGGTATGCCAACTAAAGGTTATAAGACGCGTAAAAACAAGCGTTCTAATAAGTTGATTGTTCAAAAACGTAAGTAATTAGGGAGAAGGTTGTGCCTCGTTCATTAAAAAAAGGACCTTTTGTAGATCATCATCTTTTAAAGAAGGTTTTTGAAGCGCAAGAAAGTAATTCTAAAAAGCCAATCAAAACATGGTCAAGAAGATCATTGATTGTGCCAGATATGATAGGTTTAACTATAGCTGTACATAATGGTCAGCAGCACGTGCCTGTTCTTATGACTGAAGAAATGGTTGGTCATAAGTTAGGAGAGTTTGCTATAACTCGTAACTATCGTGGTCATGCAGCTGACAAAAAAGCTAAGAAGAAATAGTTGGGGTTATATACATGGAAGTACAAGCTAAATTAAAATTTGCAAGAATCTCAGCTCAAAAGTGTAGATTAGTTGCTGATCAAATCAGGGGTTTACCTGTAGAAAAAGCTATTAATCTTTTGACTTTTAGCAATAAGAAAGCAGCAGTGTTAATAAAAGACGTTTTAAACTCTGCTGTTGCAAATGCTGAGCATAATGATGGTATGGATGTTGATTCTTTATTTGTTTCAACAGTATTTGTTGATGAAGGTCCTACTATGAAGCGTTTTGAAGCTAGAGCAAAAGGTCGTGGTAATCGTATTTTAAAAAGAACTTCACATATCACTGTGAAAGTTGCTGAGAAAAATTAAGAGGTGTAGTAAAAATGGGTCAAAAAGTAAATCCTAATGGAATTCGATTAGGCATAATTAGAGAGCATAATTCAACTTGGTATGCTGACTCTTCTGACTACGCTACTAAGCTTAATGAAGATATTAAGGTTAGAGAGTTTTTACATAAAAAACTTGCTTCAGCAGCAGTTAGTAAGATTCAAATTGAGAGACCTGCTCAAAATGCTAAGATTACAATTCATACAGCAAGGCCTGGTATTGTAATTGGTAAGAAGGGTGAAGATGTTGAAAAACTTCGTGCTGAAGTAAATAAGATTATGGGTGTTCCTGTTCAGATCAACATCGAAGAAGTTCGTAAACCTGAAATAGATGCTAAATTAGTAGCTGATAGTGTTGCTCAACAATTAGAAAAAAGAGTAATGTTCAGAAGAGCTATGAAAAAAGCTATGCAAGCAGCTATGAAATCTGGTGCTAAAGGTATCAAGATTATGGTTAGTGGCCGTTTAGGTGGTGCTGAGATTGCTCGTTCTGAGTGGGCTAGAGATGGTAGAGTTCCTCTACAAACATTTAGAGCGGATGTGGATTATTCTACAGCAAAAGCTTTAACAACATACGGTATTATCGGTGTTAAAGTTTGGATCTATAAGGGTGAGATCCTTCCTGGTCAAATGAATCAGAAAAATAATAAAAAAGGAGCTAGATAATGCTACAGCCTAAGCGTACAAAGTTTCGTAAACAGCAAAAGATGCGTAATAGAGGCTTGGCTCACAGAGGTAATAAAGTAAGCTTTGGTGAGTTTGGTCTTCAAGCAACATCTAGAGGTAGAGTTACTGCTAGACAGATAGAAGCAGGAAGAAGAGCTATTAGTCGTCATATTAAGCGTGGTGGTAAGATTTGGATAAGAATTTTTCCAGACAAGCCTATTACAGAGAAGCCTCTTGAAGTTCGTATGGGTAAAGGTAAGGGTTCAGTTGAATATTGGGTTGCTCAAATTCAGCCAGGACGTGTACTATATGAAATAACTGGTGTTAAAGAAGAACTAGCGCGTGAAGCTTTTGCAAGAGCAGCAGCTAAAATGCCAGTGCAGACAACTTTTGTTGAAAAGCAGGTGATGTAATGAAAAGAAATGATACTTTAAAAGATTATAGAGGTAAAAGTATTGACCAATTGCAAGAAGCGAAAATTGAGTTATTGCAACAATTATTTTCTCTTCGTATGCAAAAGGGTACGGGGCAATTAAAGAAAAATCACTTATTTAAAAGTGCAAAAAGAGATATTGCTCGTATAAATACAATAATATCAGAAAAGAATAAATAGGTGCCGTAAGATATGAGCGATAAGATTAGATTGTTAGAAGGTAAAGTTTCTAGCGTTGCTATGGATAAAACTGTAGTAGTAAGAGCTGAAAGATACGTTAAGCACCCTTTGTATGGTAAGTTTGTTAAAAAAACTACTAAATATTATGTTCATGATGAAAAGAATGAGTGTAAAGAAGGTGACGTGATTAAGTTCAGAGAAGCTAAGCCATATTCAAAAACTAAGAAGTGGTGTTTAGTAGATATTATCCATAGAGAAAAATAATAAATTTGATTTTATTTTTGTTTATTGGTATATTTATCGGACTGCAAAAAATACTCAGCAGTCTTATATAATAATAAATAAGGGTTATTTGTATGATTCAAATGCAAACAGAACTCCAAGTTGCTGATAATAGTGGCGCTAAGAGAGTTGAGTGTATAAAGGTTTTGGGTGGCTCTCATCGCAGATATGCATCTATTGGTGATGTGATTAAAGTAACTGTGAAAGAAGCTGCGCCAAGAGGTAAAGCTAAAAAAGGATCTGTATATAATGCTGTAGTTGTGAGAACAGCTAAAGGTGTGCGCAGAAGAGATGGTTCTAAAGTTTGTTTTGACGGCAATGCTGCCGTGCTTCTAAATGCTAACGGACAACCAATAGGAACTCGTATCTTTGGCCCTGTAACAAGGGAGCTTCGTACTGAGAAGTTTATGAAGATCGTATCTTTAGCACCAGAAGTATTATAGTTATTTATTGAGGTGTAAGTAATGAATAGATTAAAAAAAGGTGATGATGTAATTGTTATCGCTGGTAAAGACAAAGGTCGCAGAGGCGTTGTTAAGTCATTCGCTAAAGGTGGTTCTTTGGTTTTAGTGGAAGGTGTTAATGTTGTTAAGAAACACATTAAGCCTAATCCAAATAGAGGTGTTGAAGGTGGGGTTGTTGAAAAAGAGCTTCCTGTAGATGCATCTAACGTTGCTATCTTTAACCCAGCTACTGAGAAAGCTGATAGAGTGGGTTATAAGTTTGTTGATGAGAAAAAGGTTCGCTACTTTAAATCTAATGGCGAGCTTGTAGACTTATAGGACTAAGTTTTATGGCAAGATTAAAAGATCATTATCAAAAAGAGCTTGTTGCTAAGTTAAAGGATGAGCTTAAGATAGATAATATAATGGAAGTGCCTTCTATTGAGAAAATTACTCTTAATATGGGTGTGGGTGATGCTGCAAAAGATAAGAAAATTATGACTTTTGCGTTAAATGATTTGACTGCTATTGCTGGTCAAAAGCCTGTTGTTACTGTGTCTAAAAAGTCAATTGCTGGTTTTAAAATCCGTGATGGATGGCCAATCGGTTGTAAAGTTACTTTACGTGGTGAGCGTATGTACGAATTTTTAGATAGACTTATAACAATTGCTATTCCTAGAATTAGAGATTTTAGGGGTTTAAGTGCTAAGTCTTTTGATGGTAGAGGAAACTACAGCTTAGGTATGAGAGAGCAAATCTCTTTTCCTGAGATTGATTACGATAAAGTTGACTCAATCAGAGGTTTAGATATTTCGATAACTACTACAGCTAAAAATGATGACCAAGGAAGAGCTTTGCTTAAAGCATTTGGTTTTCCTTTTAAGTCTTAATTTAAATTGGGGTTTTAAATGGCAAAAAAATCAATGATTCAGAGAGAATTAAAGAGAGAAAAGCTAGTAGCTAAATATGCTCAAAAAAGAGCTGAGCTTAAAGCTACTATTCTTGATATAAATTCTACTGAAGAACAAGTATGGGAAGCTCAAATTAAACTGCAAAAACTACCAGTTAACTCTTCAGCTTCTAGAGTGCAAAGAAGATGTAAAGTTACAGGTAGACCACATGCTGTATACAGAAAATTTGGCTTATGTCGTAATAAGCTTAGAGAGTATGCAATGGCAGGAGATGTTCCTGGTTTGAAGAAAGCTAGTTGGTAATAAGGAATTTTAAGTTATGAGTATGCAAGATCCAATCGCGGATATGTTTACAAGAATCAGAAATGGACTTTCTTCAGATAAAGAAACTGTTTCTGTACCATTTTCAAAAATAAAAATGGAAATCGCAAACTTCTTAGTTAAAGAAGGTTACATTAAAGGTTGTGCTAAAGGTACGACTGTGGCTGGTCATCCTTCTATAGAAATTGAGCTTAAGTATCATGCTGGCGCTCCTGCGATCGAAATGATCAAAAGAGTTTCTAGACCAAGTTTGAGAATATATAAGTCACATGAAGAATTACCTAAAGTATATGGTGGTTTTGGTGTTGCTATTATTTCTACTTCTAAAGGTTTAGTAAGTGATAGAAAAGCAAGAGCTCTTGGTGTTGGTGGCGAAGTAATTGGCTACGTAGCTTAAGTTAGCAAGGAGATTTGATATGTCAAGAATAGGTAAAAAACCTGTTGCTATCCCGAGTGGTGTTACAATCAATGTTGCTGCTGGTAATCATGTAGAAGTTAAAGGAGCTAAAGCTACTTTAAATAAAACTTTTTCTACAGATGTAACTTTTAATGTTGCAGATAATGAAGCAACTGTTACACCTAATAATAATAGCAAAAATGCAGTTGCTCAATCTGGTACTGCTAGAGCAATCCTAAACAATATGGTTGAGGGTGTAAGCAAAGGTTTTGAAAGAAAATTAAAAATTATAGGTGTAGGTTACCGTGCTAAGGCTCAAGGTAGTGAATTAAATCTTACATTAGGTTTTTCTCACCCTGTTGTATATGCTTTACCACAAGGCGTAACTGCAGAGACTCCAGCTCCTACAGAAATCATTCTTAAAAGTGCTGATAAAGAGCTTTTAGGTAAAGTAGCAGCTGAAATTAGAGACTATAGAAAACCTGAGCCTTATAAAGGTAAAGGTGTTCGTTATGAAGACGAATATGTAGCTAAGAAAGAAGCTAAGAAGAAGTAGTTAGTAAAGGATAGTATTATTATGGATAAAAAAACTGCTCGTTTAAATCGTAGTAAGCGTACTAGAATTAAACTAAGAGAATTAGGGCATACTAGACTTTGTGTTTATAGAACACCTAAGCACGTATATGCTCAAGTAATTTCTGGTGATGGTTCTACTGTACTAGCTTCTGCGTCTACTGTAGAGAAAGATGTTAAAGCAAAATGCAAATATACTGGTAACGTTGAGTCTGCTGCAATTGTTGGTGAAGTTATCGCTAATAGATGTAAAGACAAAGGTATCGAGCAAGTTGCTTTTGATAGATCTGGATATAAGTATCATGGACGTGTTAAAGCTTTAGCAGAAGCTGCTAGAGAGCATGGTCTACAGTTTTAATAAATAAAATATGGATGATTATTCATTATGTCTAATGAAGTAAAAAAGAACGAAGAGCTGATTGAAAAGTTAGTTAGTGTTAAAAGACACTCTAAGACAGTTAAAGGTGGTAGAATCATGAGCTTTGCTGCTCTAACTGTAGTAGGTGACGGTAAAGGTAGAATTGGTGTAGGTAGAGGCAAATCAAGAGAAGTGCCTGTTGCTATCCAAAAAGCTATGGAAAACGCTAAGAAAAACATGGTATCAGTAAATTTGAATAACGATACGTTATGGTATGCTACTATGTCTAACCATGGTGCTTCAAAAGTGTTTATGCAGCCTGCATCTGCTGGTACTGGTATTATTGCTGGTGGTGCTATGCGTTCTGTGTTTGAGGCTGTTGGTGTGCATAACGTTTTAGCAAAAACATATGGCTCAACAAATCCTGTGAACGTTGTTAGAGCAACAATCTCAGGCTTAGCTAAAATTAAATCACCAGAAGAGATCGCTGATAAAAGAGGTCTATCTGTTGAAGAGATTCAGGGGTAATTAAAAATGACTACAGCTAAAACATTTAAAGTTACTTTAGTAAAAAGCCTGATAGGTCGTAAACAAAACCATATAGCTTCTGCTAGAGGTTTAGGCCTAAGAAAAATCAACCACACTGTTGAAGTATTAGATACTCCAGAAAATCGTGGTATGGCTAATAAAATATATTATATGGTTAAGATAGAGGGGTAGTATCAAATGAAATTAAATACAATTGCTCCTGCTGCTGGCTCAAAAAGCGCTCCAAAAAGGCTTGGTCGTGGTATAGGAAGTGGTTTAGGTAAAACTTCTGGTAAGGGTCACAAAGGTCAAAAAGCACGTTCAGGTGGTTACCATAAGGTAGGTTTTGAAGGTGGACAAATGCCTTTACAAAGAAGACTACCAAAGTTTGGTTTCACTTCTGCGTCTAAGAGATTTGTTGCTGAAATCAGACTTCATGAGTTAAATCTTGTGGCGGCTGAAGAAGTAACTATAGATACTTTAAAAGATCTTGGTCTTATTAGAAAAGATATTAAAACAGTTAAAGTAATAGCTTCTGGAGAAATCCAAAAAGCTGTTAACCTAAAAGGTGTAGCTTGCACAAAAGGTGCAAAAGAAGCTATCGAGAAAGCTGGTGGTAAAGTAGAGTAAGATTAAAGATATGTCAAAGTTTAATGGTGCTTCTGGTACAACAGGTGAATTAAAATCAAGACTAATTTTTGTAGTTATTGCTATATTAGTATTTAGATTGGGTGTATATATTCCTATACCTAGTATTGATCCTACAAAATTGGTTCAGATTATTTCAAATCAACACTCATCAACAAATGGTTTGATGAGTATGTTTAATATGTTCTCTGGTGGCGCTCTTACTCAAATGAGTATCTTTGCTTTGGGTGTGATGCCTTATATTTCTGCATCTATTATCTTCCAAATGTTGTCAGCGGTATATCCAAAATTTATAGAGCTGAAGAAAGAAGGTGAGTCAGGTCAGAAAAAAATCACTCAGTATACAAGATATTTGACTCTTGCTTTAGCTGTAGTGCAATCATTTGGTATTGTTGCATTTGTATTACATCAAGATGGTTTAGTAACTACAAGTAATATGCCGTTATTTTATTTAACGACTATTGTTTCAGTTACAACAGGTAGTATGTTTTTGATGTGGTTAGGTGAGCAGATTACTGAAAGAGGTGTGGGAAATGGTATTTCACTACTAATTTTTTCTGGTATTATTGCAAATCTTCCATTTGAAATATCAAATACATTATCTCAGGCAAATCAGCATGTAATATCATATTTATCTGTTTGGGTACTTTTAATACTTCTTTTGTTAGTAATAGCGTTTGTGGTATTTATGGAAAGTGCTCAAAGAAAAATTACTGTAAATTATGCAAAAAGACAACAGGGCAGAAAAATGTTTGCTGCTCAAACAAGTCATTTGCCATTGAAGCTAAATATGGCTGGTGTTATTCCAGCAATTTTTGCTTCATCTATACTAATGGTACCAGGTGTATTGATCGGTTGGCTATCTAACTATAATTCATTAAGTTGGTTAGCAGATGTGGCTGAGATGCTACAACCAGGTAGTATAGTTTATACAGTAGTATTTGCTGTGACTATTATATTTTTCTGTTTCTTTTATACTTCTTTGGTATTTAATCCAAAAGAAACAGCAGATAACTTAAAAAAATCTGGAGCTTATATTTCAGGTGTAAGACCTGGTGAGCAGACAGCTAAGTATATAGATGCGGTTATGACAAGATTAACTTTAGTTGGTTCATTATATATTACAGCTATATGTTTATTACCAATATTTGTAGTGAAATTCTTTGCACAAGGTTTATCATTTACATTTGGTGGAACATCTTTACTAATTGTTGTAGTTGTAATGATGGACTTTATGGCTCAAGTTAGATCACATATGATGTCAACACAATATGATTCTTTACTGAAAAAAGCAAATCTTAGCGGTAAGAGAAAATAGAGAAATATTTTTTGGAGAAATATAATGAAAGTTAGAGCTTCAGTTAAAAAAATGTGTAGAAACTGTAAAGTTATCAAACGTAATAGAGTTGTTCGTGTGATATGTACAGACCCTAGACATAAGCAAAGACAAGGTTAATCGGTCAAGCAAAATTAAATAAAGCTTGATTATTTGTTTTTAAAAAGTTATCCTAGCAAGTTACTATTGCTGCGATAGCAAATAAATTAAGAATAATTATTTAGGAGTGAATTAGATGGCTCGTATAGCTGGTGTTAATATTCCTGTTCATAAACATACGGTAATAGGATTAACTTCGATTTATGGAATAGGTAAAACAAGAGCAGAACAAATCTGTGAATCTTGTAAACTAGATCCAACTGTTAAAATTAAAGAATTAACAGAAGAACAAGTTGAAGCCTTAAGAACAGAGGTTGCTAAGTTTACTGTAGAAGGTGACCTGCGTCGTGAAGTTTCTATGGACATAAAAAGACTTATGGACTTAGGTTGCTTCAGAGGTAGAAGACATCGTCGTAGCCTTCCTGTTAGAGGGCAAAGAACGAAGACTAATGCTCGTACTCGTAAGGGTCCAAGAAAGCCAATTAAGGCGTAATACAATTATAACTATAAAGATTAAAGGGTAGATTATATGGCTAAGTCTGTTAGATCATCAAAGAAAAAAGTAAAAAGAGTAGTTACTGATGCAGTTGCTCATATTTACTCATCTTTTAATAACACTATAGTAACTATCACAGATAGACAAGGTAATGCTTTATCTTGGGCTACTTCTGGTGGTAGTGGCTTTAGAGGTTCAAGAAAAAGTACACCTTTTGCTGCTCAAGTTGCAGCGGAAAGAGCAGCTGATATGGCTCTAGAATATGGTGTTAAAAATGTAGATGTTTTAGTAAAAGGGCCAGGTTCAGGTAGAGATTCAGCTGTTAGAGCTTTAAATGCTAAGAACCTAAAAGTATCAAGTATAACAGATGTGACTCCATTACCTCATAATGGATGTCGTCCTCCTAAGAAACGTCGTGTTTAATATTTTAAAGGGAAATAAATAATGGCTAGATATCTAGGACCAAAGTGTAAGCTTTCTAGAAGAGAAGGTACGGACTTATTTTTAAAAAGTGGTGTAAAAGCTAACGACGAAAAATGCAAAATGAATACTGCACCAGGTCAACATGGAGCAAGAAGAGCGCGCCTTTCTGACTATGGTTTACAGTTAAGAGAAAAGCAAAAAGTACGTCGTATGTATGGTATTTTAGAAGGTCAATTCAAAAAATACTATATGGAAGCTAATAGAAGAAAAGGTAACACAGGTGCTACTTTATTAGAACTATTAGAATCAAGATTAGACAACGTTGTTTATAGAATGGGCTTTGCTGCTACACGTGCAGAAGCTAGACAACTTGTTGTTCATAAAGGTATAGTTCTTAATGGACATACTTGTAACGTACCATCTGCTCAAGTTAAAGCTGGTGATATAGTTGCAGTAAGAGAGAAAGCTAAAAAACAATTAAGAATTCAAAATGCTGTTGAGCTTGCTAAAGGTAGAAAAGAACTTTCTTGGATCGATGTAAATTCAGATTCTTTAGAAGGTACTATGAAGGCTTCTCCAGACAGATCTGAGTTATCATCAGACATAAATGAACAATTAATCATCGAGCTTTACTCTAAGTAATAATATTTTTATTATTATCTTTAGTGGCTCTTTATAGCCTTTATTTCAAGGAGATTTTTTAGTGAGTAATAATAATTCAAACCAAGAATTTTTACCTAATATACAGCTTAAAGAAGATTTAGGTGCTTTAGGATATAAAGTACAGCTTTCTCCTGTAGAAAAAGGTATGGCTCATATCCTTGGCAACTCTATTAGAAGGGTTTTATTATCTTCTCTTCCTGGTGCATCTATCATAAAAGTAAATATCAAAGATGTTTTACATGAGTATTCTGCTTTAGAAGATGTCAAAGAAGATGTTGTTGAAATTGTTTCTAATTTAAAAAAGATAGCAATTAAACTTGACAAAGGCATTGATAACGTTGAATTAGAGTTAACTGTAAATAAAACAGGTGTTGTTACAGCAGGTGACTTTAAGACAACTCAAGGCGTAGAGATTATAAATATAGATCAACCTATAGCTACTTTAACTAATCAAAGAGAGTTTAGTCTAGTTGCAACGGTTATTCTTGGTAGAAATGTAGGGATACTTTCTGCTGAACCAATAGAACTAGAGAGAGTTGGTGATATAGCTGTAGATGCGGATTTTAATCCAATAAAAAGAGTTGCTTTTGAAGTAATTGATAACGGTGATAGTGATATTCTAGAAGTATTCTTGAAAACAAATGGTACTGTAGAACCACTAGCAGCTGTTACAAAAGCTTTAGAATATTTTTGTGAGCAAATGTCAGTTTTTGTATCTCTTAGAGTACCTAGCAATGGTAAAACTGGAGATGCTTTGTTAGATTCAAATATTGATCCAATACTTCTTAAACCAATTGATGATTTAGAGCTTACAGTGAGATCATCTAACTGTTTAAGAGCTGAGAACATCAAGTATCTTGGTGATCTTGTTCAATATAGTGAATCTAAACTTATGAAGATACCTAATTTAGGTAAAAAATCTCTAAATGAGATTAAACAAATATTGATAGATAACAACTTATCTCTAGGTGTTCAGATTGATAACTTTAGAGAACTAGTTGAAGGAAAATAAATTAATATATAGTAATCATATAATATTAACTATAAAGGAGTAATTACTATGAGACATCATAAGCAAGGTAGAAAATTCGGTAGAACTAGTAGTCATAGAAAAGCTATGTTTAAAAACATGTCAGCTTCTTTGATTAATCATGAACTTATCAAAACTACTTTACCAAAAGCTAAAGAATTAAGAACTATCGTTGAGCCTTTAGTTACTTTAGCAAAAAGAGAATATAAATTAAGAAATGAATTAGATGTTAATTCTAATGAGTTCAAAGCACAATCAGTTGCTTTAAGAAGACAAGCTTTTGATTTCTTAAGAAACAAAGCAGCTGTAACTAAACTTTTCGAAGAGTTTGGTGCTCGTTATGCAGAAAGAGCTGGTGGTTACACTAGAATCCTTAAGTGTGGTTACAGATTTGGTGATAAAGCGCCTATGGCTTTCATTGAATTAGTAGACAGACCTGAAGTAGAAGAAGCTGCTGACGAAGAATAATTTCTTTTTTATCTTAAAATTTCTCAAAAAAATATCTAAATTTTTATTCTCATAATTTTAAATATATTTGTTAAAATTACTTTATAAATATTTTTATTATTTAGTTCATTTATATGGCTCAGAAACTTTACCAATGTGTAATTATCATATTGGTTATTATTAATTCTATAACCTTAATAGCACAAGTGGATTATGGAGATGTTGATTACCTTAACTATATTAATATTACTTTCTCAGCGATCTTTTCTATCGAGTATATTATTCGACTAGTTATATCTCCTAGAAAGCTCGTGTTTATTTTTAAATTTTATAATGTCATAGATTTTATAGCTATCTTCTTACCGTTGATACTTGCTCTTTTTGGTGTAAATTCTCATGAGTTAATAGTGCTTAGATTGTTACGTGTATTTAAAATATTTCAAAATTCAGCAATTATGAATAGATTGATCAATGTATTCAAAAAAATCTATCTTGAGCTGTTAGTATCATACTGTTTGATCTTTGTAATATTAATAATCTCATGTGTAATGATGTTTTACGCAGAGCATAATGCACAACCGCAAGTATTTTCAACTATATCAAAAACATTGTGGTGGGGAGTTACAACTTTAACCACTGTTGGATATGGAGATATGTATCCAGTAACTCTAGTGGGTAGACTCATTGCAGCAGCACTTTCGATGCTTGGTATAGGAGTTTTTGCTATTCCTAGTGGTTTAATAGGTGGGGCATTTATCGAAGAAATGCGACAAGAACGAGAGGAAGCTGCTAAGAAAAAACGCAAAATTGCTGAAGATTCTTTGTCAGATTAGCTTTTAAAAGTGTAATTAGTATAAAAATTTCTTGAAAAAATAATAATAACTCTCATATATAGACTGTCATAGATTTTATTTAAAAATAAGTATAACAAAAGAGGGTTATATAAAATGTCAGAAAAAAAATATACTTTTGAAACTGAGGTAGATAAATTACTTCACCTTGTAATTCATTCGTTATATTCGAATCGTGAAATCTTCTTAAGAGAACTTGTATCAAACAGTTCTGATGCAATTGAGAAGCTAAGATATGAAAGTATCTCAAATGCAGAATTAAGCGAAGGTGACACTGATTTTGCAATAAAAGTAGATTTCGATAAAGATGCTAAGACTATTACAGTTAGTGATAATGGTATTGGTATGACAGAGGAAGAGGTTATTGAGAACCTTGGAACTATTGCAAAATCTGGTACTAAAAAGTTTTTAGAAAGCTTAACTGGTGATAAGAGTAAAGATAATGATCTAATTGGTCAATTTGGTGTTGGTTTTTATTCATCATTTATCGTTGCTGATAAAGTTACAGTTAGAACTAGAAAAGCAGGTCAAGATAAAGCTCAGGCAACTAAATGGATTTCTGATGCACAAAATGGTTTTACAGTAGAAACTATCACTAAAGAAAAGCGTGGTACAGAGATAACTCTTCATATCAAAGAAGATCAGCTAGATTTATTGGACTATCACTTACTAAAAGGTTTAGTTAATAAGTATTCTGATTGTATTAATACTCCAATTCAAATGAAAAAAGTTGAGCATGATAAAGATGGTAAAGAAACTATCAAAGATGAGTATGAAACAGTAAACAATACTAAAGCTATTTGGTTAAAATCAAAAGATGAAGTAACTGATGAAGAGTATCAAGAATTTTATAAGTATATATCTCATGATTTTGCAAATGCTTCAATGTGGATACATAACAAAGTAGAAGGTAATCTTGAGTATAATAGCTTACTATATATTCCAGAGAATAAGCCTTTTGACTTCTGGAATAGAGATAAAGATTATGGTTTATCTCTATATGTACGTAGAGTATTTATTATGGAGAATAAGGAATTATTACCTCCATATTTAAGATTTGTTAAGGGTGTAATTGACTCTGCTGATTTACCACTAAACGTATCACGTGAAATATTACAGCATAACAAAGTTATTGATAAAATCAGAAAAGCTACAACTTCTAAGATTCTTAGTGAACTTAAAAAGCTTGCAACTAAAGATACAGAAAAATATCAAAAATTCTGGGATAACTTTGGTCAAGTGCTTAAAGAAGGTGTATCTGATGATTACTCAAATAAAGAGAAGATTGCTGGTCTAATGAGATTTGCAACTACTGAAAGTGGTGACTCTAAGCAGACAGTTTCATTAGCTGACTATATCTCTCGTATGAAAGAAGGTCAAGATACTATCTACTATATTACATCTGATAGTTATAAAGCTGCTGTGAATAACCCTCAACTTGAAGCATTCAAGAAGAAAGGTATCGAAGTAATTCTGATGTCAGATCGTATTGATGAGTGGATGATGTCTACATTGACTGAGTTTGATGGTAAGCATATGAAATCTATTATCAAAGGTGATATCGATCTTGATAAATTTGAAACTAAAGAAAACAAAGAGAAATTTGAAAAAGAAGCTAAAGATTTCAAAAAAATCTTAGAAGAAGTAAAAGAAACTCTAAAAGATAAAGTTGAAGATGTGCGTTTATCTAAGCGTCTAACAGATTCTCCAAGCTGTGTAGTTGTAAATGACTATGGTATGAGCCTACATATGCAAAAGATGATGGAAGAAGCTGGCCAATCATTTATGCCTGGTATGGGTATGAAGCCTATCCTAGAGCTTAATGCTGAACATCATTTAGTACAAAAGTTAAAAGATGAAGCTGATACAGAAGTGTTTGGAGATATTTCTGAGCTACTTCTTATGCAAGCAATGTTTGTTGAAGGCGCCAAAATAGAAGATCCTATGTCTTTTGTTAAGCTTGTAAATAAATATATCAGATAGTTTTCTCTAAATATTTTTCTTTTTAAATTTATAACTTAATTTCTATTATTTTAACTTATACCTTATGCTTATAAGTATAAGATATTTATATTGAGATATTATGGAAAATAAATTCGATTTTTGTTTGGATGATTTGCCCAAAATTTGTTTGAGTGATATAGAGATAAAGAGTTTTATATTATAAAGACTGTTGAATTAATATCCCAAATTGTTAGATATATTTTGTAAAATACAGATGTTACAGATATTAGTAT
>NZ_JAWUZH010000024.1:0-32031 GCF_036281795.1 Francisella sp. 19S2-4 | reverse complement strand
TTCTAAGGAACAGCTAAAGCTAATTAGACACTGGGTTAGAGAGAGTTTAAAGTAAATTTATCTAGGACAGCCCTTAACTATATAACTAATCATTTTTACTAGTTGAGAAAAAGATTCAAAAATTATGAAAAAATTTTAAGACCAACTACACCAACAACAACTAGAAGTAAGCATATTATTTTAAGTACAGAAACACTATCTCCGAGTACGATCATACCAAAGACTGCAGTACCAATGGCTCCTATAGCTGTCCAAATAGGATACGCTAAAGAAATAGGTAGCCCTTTCATAGATAGTGATAAAAAATGAAAACTTATAATCATTCCAATAATAACAATTGCAGAAGCTTTAAAGTTTGTAAATCCATTTGAATATTTTAATGCAACAGCCCAAACAATCTCAAAAACTCCAGCCAAAAGCAAATAAAACCATACTAACATAAACAAAACCTTCTATTATTTATAACTCTGTAAATTTAACTTTCTTAATAAGAATATATTAATTAAGTTAAAAGCCTATCTATTTCATTGGAAATTTTTTCAACAGAAAGACCGCTTTGATCTAACAATAAATCTTTAGTTCCATGATTTAAAAATTCATCCTTAAGACCGAAGTTTCTTATAGTTAAGTCCTTATTTAAATCTTTATTTAAAAGATATTCATTTACAGCAGAACCGGCCCCTCCAGCAATAGAGTTTTCCTCTAAAGTTATGATTATCTTATGGGACTTACAAATAGTATCCACCATCTGTTCATCAATAGGTTTCACAAAACGCATATCTATAACTGTAGCATTATATTTATCTGCTATTTGTTTTGCTAGAGGAAGTAAAGTTCCAAAATTTAATATAGCTATTTTAGATCCTTTTTTAATCAGTTTTGATTTTCCTAATTCCAAATCTAATTTATCTGTAATTTTAGCACCTATGCCAGCTCCTCGTGGATAACGTACCATAGCAGGACCATTATACTCATAACCTAAATCTAGCATATGATGAGCTTCATTTTCATCACTAGGTGTCATAATTACATGATTAGGAATACAACGCATAAATGATAAGTCAAAGCTACCATCATGTGTTGCTCCATCTGCTCCAACTAAGCCAGCTCTATCTACAGCATACAAAACATCTAGATTTTGTAAAGCAACGTCATGAACAACCTGATCATAAGCTCTTTGTAAAAAAGTTGAATATATTGCAACTACTGGCTTTAACCTTTGACAAGCTAATCCTCCGGCAAATGTCACAGCATGCTGTTCTGCAATTGCAACATCAAAATACCTATTTGGATACTCTTGAGAGAACCTTATTAGATCAGAACCTTCTTTCATTGCTGGAGTAACACCAACTAAACGCTCATCTTTAGCTGCTTTTTGACAAATCCAATTACCAAAAATATTTGAATAAGTTGGTTTAGAAGCTTTAGCAATATCATCTCCAGTATGAAAGCTTGGTGCAACATGATGAAACTTTATAGGATCTGATTCTGCTTTAGTATAGCCTTTACCCTTTTTAGTTATTATATGCAATAACTTTGGTCCTTTATGATCTTTTAAGATTTTTAAAGTTTTTACTAGCTCTTTAACATCATGACCATCAACTGGACCTACATAATAAAATCCTAAATCTTCAAAGAAATTTGCAGGGACAAACATACCTTTTGTCTGAGTTTCAATTTTTTTAACAAACTCAAACATTGGCGGGATATTCTTTAAAACTTCTTTACCTTTCTCTCGGATACTATTATAAAAGCCTCCAGAAATGATTTTGCTAAAGTGTGTAGAAAGCCCACCAACATTATCTGAGATAGACATTTCATTATCATTCAAAACTACTAAAATATCTTCTTTTATACCACCAGCATGATTTAAAGCTTCAAATGCCATTCCTCCAGTAATAGCACCATCGCCAATTACAGCTACTGTATTTGATAATTTACCCTTTAATCTATCGCCAATTGCCATACCAAGAGCAGCGCTAATTGAAGTACTCGAGTGCCCCACACCAAAAGTATCGTATTCACTTTCACTACGCTTTGGAAAGCCAGATATCCCACCGTCTTTTTTGATAGTTATTAGCTTATCTTTTCTTCCTGTAAGAATCTTGTGAATATAAGTTTGATGACCAACATCCCAAACGATATTATCATAAGGAGCATTATAAACGTAATGTAATGCTACTGTTAATTCTGTGGCTCCAAGACTACTAGCAAAATGACCACCACTAACATCAAGAGTATCTATCAAAAAAGTTCTCAACTCTGATGATAACTCCTTAAGCTGACTTTCAGGGATATACTTAAGATCTTTTGGAGTGTTTATTTTATCTAAAATTTTATATTTTGACATAGTATAAAAATGCTCACTTAATTTAAAAGTATAAAATATATACTAATTAAACTCTTCTTTTATATTCTGGGAAAACTATTTATTCCCATTCAATAGTTCCAGGTGGTTTACCTGTCACATCATAAACAACTCGAGAAACTTTTTTCACCTCATTGACAATTCTATTTGAAACCAAAGATAAGAAATCATAAGGTAAATTTGCCCATGTTGCAGTCATAAAATCTATACTTACAACAGCTCTTAAAGCTATCACATATTCATATCTACGTTGGTCACCAACGACTCCAACAGATTTAACAGGTAAGAAAACTGCAAAAGCCTGAGAAATATCTTGATATAAATTATGCTTATATAATTCTTCTGTAAAAATAGCATCTGCTTTTTGTAGAGTCTCTACATATTCTTTCTTAATTTCTCCTAATATACGCACACCTAATCCAGGACCTGGGAAAGGATGTCTATAAAGCATATTATATGGTAAGCCTAGGCCTAGGCCTAATTTACGTACTTCATCTTTGAAAAGTTCTCTTAGTGGTTCTAGAAGCTGTAACTTCATTTCTTTAGGTAAACCACCTACATTGTGATGCGATTTGATGACATGAGCTTTTGATTTATTATTACCAGCAGATTCAATTACATCACTATATATAGTACCTTGTGCTAACCATTTAGCATTTTCAATTTTTGCAGCTTCCTCATCAAATATATCTACAAAGAGTTTACCAATAATCTTACGTTTTTGCTCAGGGTCACAAGCGCCTTCTAAAGCTCTTAAGAATCTATCTTTTGCATTAACTCGGATAACATTAATATCCATATGCTCTGCAAAAACCTCCATTACTTGATCACCTTCATTTAAACGAAGTAAACCTGTATCAACAAATATACAAGTTAACTGATCGCCTATTGCTTCATGTAATATAGCCGCAACAACTGATGAATCAACTCCGCCTGATAAGCCTAAAATAACCTTATCTGAACCAACTTTTTCTTTAATTTCAATAATATCATTTTCAATAATATTATCGATATTCCATAAAGTGTCGCAACCACAAATATTAACAACAAAATTCTCTACAATCTGTTTACCATTTTCTGTATGAGTTGTTTCTGGGTGGAACTGTACGCCATAAAAAGGTTTAGTTTTATGTGCTATCGCAGCTACAGGGGCATTTATAGAAGATGCTATTATTTCAAAATGCTCACCAGTTTGAGTAACTTTATCACTATGACTCATCCAAACTAGTTGTTCATGATCTAAGTTAGAGAAAATATTATTTTCAGATTTTAAAATATTAATTACTGCCTTACCAAACTCACTTTGATCAGCGCCCTTTACTTCTCCACCATGTTGCATAACCATTGTTTGCATACCATAGCAAATACCAAGTACAGGAATTCCTAAATCAAAAATGACCTCTGGAGCTTTAACATGTGAATCATATACAGATTCTGGCCCACCAGAAAGAATTACTCCTTTTGCGCCATAGCTTTTAATAAACTCATCATCTATATCATGAGGAAAAATCTCACAAAAAACACCAACTTCTCTAACTCTACGGGCTATAAGCTGAGTATACTGTGAACCAAAGTCTAAAATTAATATCTTATGATTGTGTATATTTGTCATTATTTTTTCAAAAAATAAAGAAATGATTAATGTAGTATTTTATCCTAAAAGGACTTAATTGTAATTAGCTTTCAATAATAAAAAATGATTATTTAAATACTTTTAAGATTCTCTACCTCTTGCATAACACCTTGTATATTTTCTTGAATAACCTCTGTCGAAGCCTGTGTGACAATAAATACTTTTAAAAACAAGGCACTAATGATAGTAACGATTAAGTTATCATATGGAAATGCTACTAGTTTTAATTCATGAATATACGAAATCCCCCATAAACATACAATATATGCACAAACAAACCATGTTTGTTTAAATATTCTAAAAAAGTGATTTCTCATAAAAATAAACCAATAAAATACACATGCTAAGACAACTAGTATGACCAAACATAATAAATTAAAAGTCCCTGACCAGTATATAAAATATGAGCATGCTATAAATCCTAAATAACCAAACAAATTATAAAAAGGTAATTTAAATTTTCTTTCCATTTCTGGAAACTTATCTCTCAGAATAATCAAAACCACAGGTCCTGATAAGCAACTAAATAAAACTAAAGATGATAAGAAATTAACTAACGCTGTCCAAGTTGGAAATTGGAATAAAAAGATTAATCCTACAAAGAAGTTAATCCAAATACAAAATATTGGTACATGATTCTTATTTAACCTTGTTAAAACTGACTTTTTAAAAAACTCTAATCCAAATGCTTGAAGGATTCTACCAGTAACGGCTGTGAAAACATTTGCTGTCCCTAATGGTGCCACCATAGCATCAATAAATAATACAGTATAGATTATATGTAAACTAAACAAACTCAATAAACCTAATAAAGGAGCTACTCCTCCATCAAAACCTTTTATAGATCCTGGTATACAAAACATAAACAGTAATGATAGGGATATATACATAGTTAAACCAACTACTACTGGCGCTATTAAAGATAAAGGAATTGCTAGTTTAGGATTTTTTGCAGAGTTTGCAACAATTAATCCATTTTGAAATCCCGAGAAGGCAAATGCTAAACCAGAGCCTGTAATTGCTAATAAAATATGTTCAAAACTAATATTTATATGTGCAGTATTAGCATGGTAATTTTTGAAAGAACCGTATACAGCTAACATACCTACAGCAATAGCTATTGGTAAAAAAATCTTCCAAATACTAACTATTGAGTTAATTTTTGCGACATTTTTTAGCTGATAAGTATTCAAATAAGTTAAACTTAGCATAATTAAAAAGGCTATTGCTACACCATAATAAGATAAAAGAACACCTTTAGAACTAGAATCAACTAAATTTGGAAACCAAAATCCTAGATATTGAACTACTGATTGAGCTTCTAAAGGTAAGTATACTACATAACTAATCCATCCTAATGCGACAAATAAAAAGCCTAAAGTTCGAGAATGCGTAATCCTCAAAAATCTCATTGCACCAGAGACTATAGGTAACATAGATGCTACTTCTGCAAAACATAGTGCCACGAGCAAAGTAAGAAAAGCTGTAATAATCCATGATATTACAACACCTTGACCAGCTGTTTGAAAGCCATAATATGGTGAAAATAACCAACCACTCCCAATCATTCCACCTGTAGATATAAA
Source organism: Francisella sp. 19S2-4 (assembly GCF_036281795.1). Classification (NCBI taxonomy): domain Bacteria; kingdom Pseudomonadati; phylum Pseudomonadota; class Gammaproteobacteria; order Thiotrichales; family Francisellaceae; genus Francisella; species Francisella sp. 19S2-4. The sequence goes on along the minus strand of NZ_JAWUZH010000024.1, from coordinate 26,444 downwards.
TATCACAGCCATTGTAGATAATTTTTTCATACTTATAAATCTATGTTTTTGTATCTACATATCAGTATAGCCAATACATTTTAAAAGTAATATATAATCAATAAAAATATTAGTCTTCTAATAATAAAAATTAGAGTAATTTAATATCGAAATAACATCACTATTAAGTCAAATTGGAATAATTAATAGAATAAGTTAGTTAGTCTTCGTTGAAACTGAAAATCTTGATATTTTATTCCAACAAAATATAATCCATGAGCCTTAGCTGTCTCAGCAGCTTGAGTTCGATCTTTTGCTTCCAAAAGCTCTTTTATCCATTCTGATGACTGTAAACCTAAACCTACTTTTAATAGTGATCCTACTAGATTTCTAATCATATGATGCAAAAAAGCATTTCCAACTACTTCAAAAACTATAAAATTTCCTTGCTTAATAAACTCAGCTTTTTGGATATTTCTAAAAGGGGTATTAGACTGGCATTGAGACGATCTAAAAGAACTAAAATCTTGCTCCCCTAAAAGATATTTACAAGCTTGATTCATCTTTGTAATATCAAGTTGGCGATTTTCCCATAAACAATGCTCCGCAAAAATAGGTGAGCTTATAGTAGAATTATATATAACGTAATTATATGTCCTATTTATTGCAGAAAATCTAGAATTAAAATCATTATCAACTTCTTTAATATCTAATATTTTAATATCTTTAGGAAGTAGCGCATTAGTACCTCTTTGCCAAGCATTTAAAGGCCTATCTGCATCTGAATAAAAATTGACAATCTGCGAAGTAGCATGTACACCAGTATCTGTTCTACCTGCACAAATTACTTCTATATTATGATTTGCGATTTTATATAAAGCTTTTTCTAACTCTTCTTGAACACTCGGAGAATGAGACTGTCTTTGCCAACCACAATAGTTTTTACCAAAATATTCTATTTGCAGTAAGTAATTTTTCATAATTCTTGTATATAAATAATATAAATGAGTATTGTATCAAAAATTGCTTTTAACAATCGATATATTTAATTTCGAATCTAATATTTTTTTAACTGGTTGGTAATATTTGGTGTCTTTTATATTTTCAATTTCTTTATGATTTGATTTTGTTATAGGAATATATTTATTTGAAAGGTTTAGCAAAATGATTTAGGTATACTGAATTTTGATGAAATTTTTGATTAGAAAATATTAATGCTAAGTTAGAAATTACAAATTTAAAGTTAAGAATTTTGATTAGAATTTAAGTCGATTTGATAAAGAATTACTCTACTTTCCCATGACATTGTTTATACTTTTTACCAGAACCACATGGACAAGGATCATTTCTTTTGATCTTAGGACCTTCTCTCTTGACTTGCTGAACTTTAGGGGCTTCTTCTTGTTGCTCTTCTTGCTCATCTTCTCTGTGGTTATTATCAATTACACTTTCATGTTCTGCTTTAATATCAACCATAGACTCTTTCCACTCTTCTTGAGCTCGTTGAGTTTCTTCTTCCGTAGAGATTCTGATCTTAGCTAAAGATGATATAACTTCATATTTAAAGTTATCAAGCATGCTTGAGAAAAGCTCAAAAGCTTCTTTCTTATATTCATTCTTAGGATCTTTCTGCGCATAACCACGTAGATTAATACTATTACGCAGATGATCTATCGAACTTAAATGCTCACGCCAGTGATTATCTAAACCTTGTAATAGTGAGAATTTTTCAAACTGTTTAATTGCTTCTGGTTCTAGATCTTTTGTTTTCTCACTAAACTCTAGAGTAATTGCTTCTCTCACAAGTTTCTTTAAATCTTCCTCACCTATATTTTCATCTTCTTGATATAGCTTTTGCAGATCTAAATCTATCATAAAATCAGATTTAAGAGCTTTCTCTAAACCTTCTAAATCCCATAGCTCATGCATAGAACCAGCTGGAACATAATCATGGAATAACTGTTCAGCCACATCTATACGAATATCTGCTAAAATATCACTAACATCATCAGCATCTAAGAAAGCTTGTCTTTGCTCATAAATAACCTTACGCTGTGTATTTACAACATTATCATACTCTAAAAGGTTCTTACGAATATCAAAGTGATAGTTCTCAACTTTACCTTGAGCTTTAGAGATAACTTTTGACATAAAACCAAAAGCTAAAGATTCACCACCTTTTAGACCTTTTTTAACTCTCTCAGCCATACCTTGAGATGCAAAAATTCTTAAAAGATTATCATCCATAGATAAATAGAATTTACTCTCACCTGGATCACCTTGACGAGCAGCACGCCCTCTTAACTGGTTATCAATTCTACGTGAGTCATGCCTCTCTGAACCTATGATACATAGACCACCTGCATTCTTGACAGTTTCATTACGCTGTTGCCATTCTGCTTTGATCTTAGCGATATCCTCTTCTGTAGGATCTTCTAACTCAGCAATTTCAACTTCCCAGTTACCACCTAGAATAATATCCGTACCACGACCTGCCATGTTTGTCGCGATAGTTACATTACCTGGATAACCTGCCATTGCAATAATACCAGCTTCTTTTTCATGTTGCTTAGCATTTAGAACATTATGCTTAATCTTTTTCTTTTTCAATAATGTTGATAAAACTTCTGATGCTTCGATAGATGCAGTACCAACTAATATTGGTTGTCCTTTAGAGATTCTTTCTTTAATATCAATAACAATAGCATCAAATTTTTCTCTAACACTACCATAGATCTCATCATGATGATCTTTTCTAATCAACGGTTTGTTTGTAGGTATAATAATAACTTCTAGTCCATAGATAGAATGAAGCTCAAATGCCTCAGTATCCGCCGTACCAGTCATACCAGCTATCTTGTTGTATAACTTAAAGAAGTTTTGGAAAGTGATAGATGCCATTGTCTGGTTTTCAGCATTTATTTTAACGCCCTCTTTTGCTTCAATAGCTTGATGTAAGCCATCTGACCATCTACGTCCAGGCATGGCTCTACCTGTGCTTTCATCAATAATTACAACTTCTTGATCACGTACTATATAATCAACATTTAATTGATACAGAGATTGAGCTCTTAAGCAAGCATTTAAATAATGCATCTTTGTAATATTATGCGGACTATAAAGATTATCATCTTCCTCAAGTACACCTTCTTTTTTAAGCATACTTTCAATTTTTGCATAGCCTTTCTCTGTCAGATATGCATTTTTAGACTTCTCATCAACATAGAAATCTTTTTGCTCTTCACCCTCTTCAAGCTGTTCTTTATCTTGTTTTTGTAAAAAAGGAACCAATCTATTAAAAATATTATACATATCAGAACTATCATCAGATGCTCCAGAAATTATTAGAGGAGTTCTTGCTTCATCAATCAAGATTGAATCAACTTCATCTATAATTACATAGTTACGACTTCTTTGAACCTGTTGTTCTTTTTCATAAGCCATATTATCTCTAAGATAATCAAAACCAAACTCATTGTTTGTACCATAGGTAATATCACAAGCATAAGATACTCTACGCTGTTCTGAATTTAGGTCTGCGACAATTACACCAACAGTCATACCTAGAAACTCATAAATTTCTCTCATTAAATCAGCATCACGTCTAGCTAGATAATCATTTACTGTAATTACATGGACACCTTCTCCCGTTAAAGCATTTAGATATGCTGGTAACGTAGCAACCAAAGTTTTACCTTCACCAGTTCTCATCTCAGCTACCTTACCTTGATGCAGAACTATACCGCCAATAAGCTGAACATCATAATGGCGCATATTTTTAGTTCTTTTTGCAGCTTCTCTAACAACAGCAAAAGCCTCAGGTAATAAACTATCTAAAGTCTCACCTTTGCTTAATCTTTCTCTAAACTCAACTGTTTTATCTTTAATTTGTTGATCTGTGAGCTTTTCTATTTCTAGCTCAAGTGAATTAATTTTCTCAACTGTCTTAGAAATTTTCTTTATAAACCTATCGTTACGACTACCAATAATTTTTTGAACTAAACCTAACATTACTATTTAACCAACTCTCTTATAAAAATTTACAATAAAATATAATACTCTGAACATACATTATATAGAGTTTATAAGAAATTTAAATTAAGATAGATACAATATTATCAACAATTGTAGCCAAACTCATAATAATGAGGTACTTATTTACTAGCTTAGCTTGCTTAATACTTTTAGGATGTAGTACGTCACAGCACAAATATTATAACCCATTAGATTTCAACAATAGTAAAACTAGTAGTGAAACAAAAAGAGATATTATTGATATATCTAAAAATACAAACAGACAGAAATCGGTTGCTCCATCATGGTTTACAGCAGGACAAAATAATTCTGATAACTTTTTATATGGCTTTGGCACAGGAGTTTCTTTTGATCAAGCCATAAATAATGCACTAGCAGATATGACTCAGAGATTGCAAGTAACTGTCTCCTCAACAACGACTTATGAAAACACTATAAATAATAAAGATGTTTCACAAAAGTTAATTCAGCAAGTCACGACACAAACAACTAAAATCAATATCCCTAACTATAATATCATCAATCAAGCAGAATCCTACGATACTTACTATATTGAGATACAAATTAGTAAAAAACAAACTATCAGAAATTTACAAAACATAATAAAAAGCAATATTAAACAAGCAACAAAATCCTTAGAAAACACTCAAAATAAAAGTTCTCTCTATAGGTTTGATATGGCACAAAATATAAATGACAATATTAAAATTATCAAAAGTAGTATTAGAACATTACTAATATTATCTCCTGATATAAATGTCGATCAACAAATGCTAGAAATAAATAATATAGAAAATGAACTTATAAACCTAAAAAGAAGTATTCAAATATATGTAGACAAGCAAGATAGTGGATTTTTTTATAATTCTTTAGAAAAATTCTTAAAGGTTAATAACTACACAATTGTTAATAATAAAGATCTCGCGAATATCTATATTACCTTAAAACTTCAAAATTATAATAATACTTATGAAAATCAAAACTATTGTTTAAATAATATAATTGAACTTCAAGTATCTGATAATACCTCAGGACAAATATATCCAAAGCAATATAAAGTTAAAGCATGCTCAAAACAAGGTAGATTAGTAGCTATAGACAAAGCAACTGAAATATTTTATTCTCAATTAGATAATGCAAAGAGAGTCTACTAAAATGACCATAAAAATAATTCCTGAAAAAGTTTCTAAAATAAACTCACATAAAACCCGAAAAAAGATAACTAACTCTACTTTTTCAAGTAAAGAGCTTATAAGTAAAGCTTCATATCTAAAAACATCTCTTGAAATTGCAAATAAAGAATTTAAAAAAATAAATCTACCATATTTAAATGAAACAGAAGTAGTATTCTACTCACCAAATAAAATCATTATTCAAAGTAATCGGGAAATATTAAAATCTAAAGTCAAAGAATTACATGATCAATTTATTGATAGATTAAATAAAAGTACTTTTTTCTCACAACTTAATAAAATAGAAATAATAATAGATTACAACAAACCTCAAAATATAAATACTAAGCTGATAAATAAAGATACAAAAGAAGCTATTGAAAAATTAAAAAAAGAATTAAAGTTATAATTATTTTTCGTCAACAATTCCTAAAGCAACTTCCATCATATTTGTAAAAGATTCTTCTCTTTGTTTTGAAGTTGTAGACTCTCCCGTGATAAAACTATCAGAAATAGTAACAACTGCAGCTGCTTTTTTACCTAGCTCATTTGCTGTAGCAAATAGTGCTGCTGTTTCCATTTCAACTAAACCACACTTATGGTTCTTAACTATCTGCTTGTAGTCATGTTCATCTTTTCTATAAAATACATCACTACAATGAGCTTTTGCAACTTTAAGCTCAACACCCAATCTTTTCGCTGATTTTATTAATCTCTCATTTAATTCTTTATTAGCAGACACATTACGTACATTTTCACCAGTAACAATTTTTATATAGTCTGACTCACCATAACTTTCATCAATTAAGACAACATCATATACTTCAAGTTCTGCCTTATATGAGCCTGCTGAACCAACCCTAATAATATTCTCAACATCATAATATTTAAAAAGCTCATAAGCATAGATACCCATACTTGGCATACCCATACCAGAACCCATAACACTTACTTTCTTACCCTTATAAGTACCAGTATAAGCATACATATTTCTAACAGCATTTACTCTTGTTATATTTTCTAGGTAATTTTCAGCTATATATCTAGCTCTTAATGGATCTCCCGGCATTATAACAGTCTTTGCAAATTCTTCTTTTGTCAATGCTTCTATATGAGGAGTAGGTAATGACATATCTCTTTCCTTATTTATAGTAATATTTAATAAAACTCTTTGAATTATATTAGCATAATTATAAAAGTTTTATTATTTTTATAACGTATTATATAACTGAATATTTTTAATTTATATGAAATAATATAGATATACAAGCTATATTTAAATTAATATTAAGAATTATTATTTAAAGACTTTCTTCAGGTGAATTATTATTTGAATTACTTTGATCATCTGCAACTGGAGCAATAACTTTTCCTTGCTCTTCTTGAGGCTTATAGCTATCACCATAGTCTCCTGGCTCACGTACATCACGTCTTGCCATTAGATCATCAACTTGCATTGCATCTATAGTTTCATACTTCATCAAAGCATCTGCCATAGCATGTAAGATATCTATATTTTCTTCTAGAAGCTTCTTCGCTTTTGTATAGCTTGCCTCTATTAACTTACGAACTTCAGCATCAACTTCTCGTATAGTAGAGTCAGAAAGCTTAACTGATTTTCCACCACTACCGCCAAATGGGCCGTCATCTTCAACATCATACAAGATTGTTCCCATAGAATCAGAAAGACCCCAACGAGTTACATAGTTACGTGCGATATCAGTAGCTACTTGTATATCATTAGATGCACCAGTAGTTACATGATCATAACCAAAGATAAGTTCTTCTGCTATTCTACCACCAAATATACTACATAAACGCCCATGAAGTACTAATCTACTTTGACTAACAGTATCACCCTTAGGCATATACATAGTCACACCTAAAGCTCTACCTCTAGGAATAATGCTCACTTTATAAACTGGATCGTGCTCAGGCATTAATCTACCAATTATAGCGTGACCAGCTTCATGATAAGCTGTAAGCTTTTTCTCTTTTTCTGTCATCGCCATAGTTCTTCTTTCAGAACCCATTAGGATCTTATCTTTAGCTTTTTCAAAGTCAGCCATTGTAACTTTATTTTTAGATTCTCTAGCTGCAAATAAAGCTGCTTCATTAACAAGGTTTGCTAACTCTGCACCAGAAAAACCGGGAGTTCCTCTAGCTATCCAGTCAGCTCTTACATCATCGCCAAGAGCTACTTTTTTCATGTGTACTTTTAATATAGATTCACGACCTTTCACAGTTGGTAAGCCCACATCAACCTGTCTATCAAATCTACCTGGTCTTAATAATGCTCTATCTAAAACATCAGGTCTGTTAGTTGCCGCAATAACGATAACACCTTCATTATCAGCAAAACCATCCATCTCTACAAGCATTTGGTTAAGAGTTTGCTCTCTTTCATCATTACCACCGCCCATACCTGAGCCTCTATGACGTCCAACAGCATCTATCTCATCAATAAATACTAAACAAGGCGCTTTTTTCTTTGCTTGATCAAACATATCACGTACACGCGATGCACCTACACCGACAAACATCTCAACGAAATCAGAGCCCGAAATAGAGAAAAAAGGTACCTTAGCTTCACCAGCAATAGCTCTAGCTAATAAAGTTTTACCAGTACCTGGAGGTCCAACCATCAATACGCCTTTAGGAATCTTACCACCTATTTTTTCATATTTTTTTGGTTCACGTAAGAAATCAACTATTTCAGCAACTTCTTGTTTTGCTTCATCAACGCCCGCAACATCTTCTAAAGTTACCTTGATTTCATCTTCACCAAGTAATTTTGCTTTACTCTTACCTACTGAGAATGGTCCACCTTTACTTCCACCACCAGCTTTTATCATCATATAGATAAAAAAGCCAAAAATAAGAAGCATTGGTAACCAATTTAGTAAAAATGCTAAAAATAGGTTTGGTTTTTCTGGTGCTTTAGCTTTTATTGTAGCTTTACTATCCTCGAGTTTATTAACTAACCCTCCATCTAAAAGAGGCGCATAAGTTACAAAACTCTCACCAGAAGTTGTTTTACCTTTAATTGTTCTACCATCAACATCAACCGAGCTTATTTGATTATCTTTTAGTTTTGAGACGAAAGTAGAATAATCTAAACTGTTAGATGATGAATTTGTATCATTGATTCCATTGAAAAGTAGCAACATTCCACCAATGATCAAAACCCAAAAAATAATATTTTTTATCATATTATTTTTATTGCCATTATTTTGTGCCATATAATTATTTTAACCCTATTTGACTTTTTATTTCTAAAATCTAATTTTTGACTAATATACTATATTAAAAAAAATGCCTATTAGCTAGTTGTTTTGATAAATAAATGCATAATATCTATACTCTACACAATAATTAAAGCTAAAATATTCATCATATAATTATAAACTCAAATAATTGCCTACACAACAGATGAACAAAGACAAAATAATAGCTTATACAATAGGTATAGTTTTTTTAATTGAATTAATCGACGGCTCGGCTCTTAATACTGCTTTACCTCAAATTGCAAATGACTTTCAAGTAAATGCTTTAACTCTCAAAGTAGCGGTTACTGTTTATCTGTTAGCTTTGGGGTTATTTATTCCAGCATCAGGCTGGGTATCAGATAAGCTTGGTTGTAAAAAACTTCTAATAATATCTTTAATGGGATTTATTATCTCATCTATTGCTTGTGGCTTATCTACAAATATTATTAACTTAGTTATATTTAGAGCTCTCCAAGGCGCTTTTGGCGCATTTACAGCACCAGTCGCTCGTTTAGCCATGGTCAGAATATTTAAGAATGATAGACTAACAGCAATGTCAATAGTAGCAATAATTGCCACACTAGGTCCTTTAGTTGGACCACTACTTGGAGGAGCTATGACAAGCTATATAAGCTGGAGAATGATATTCTTTATTAATATCCCTATAGTTCTGACTTGTATTATTCTAATAAATATCTATCTACCAAACATATCAACAACAAAAATTAGAAAGTTTGATTTTAAAGGTTTCTTAATTATTGGTAGCTCAATCGCTTTATTAATGTTCTTTATAGATCTTATGATAGATGCAAATATACTTCCAAATATCAAATGGCTAATGCTTGCAATATCAATAGTCTTATTTATAGTATATTTACGTCATGCAATACGCTTAGGTGATAATGCAGTTATTAATATAAATATATTTAATAATAATTGTTTTAAGTACCTTACTATTATAAGTTCCTCGACTAGATTGCTAATAATGGGAATGTCTTTTCTTCTACCTTTATATTTACAAACAAAACAAAATTTTTCAGCTTTTGAGTCTGGATTAGCATTAATGTTTTTTATAGTGCCTGCTTGGTATGTCAAAAAAATAGTTAAAAAAGTCCTCATAAGCCTGCATTTTTATAAATTTTTTGTTATGAATCTCAGTGTAATGGCTATTACATACTTATGCTTAGGAATAATTTTTACCCACTTTAACTTTTTTATATTCTCAATTCTACTTATAATAATTGGTGTTTGCTTTGGAATGTTTACAATAGTATGTAATGCAGGTATTTACAACTCTATTGATAATGATGATTATATGAGTCCTGCAACAATTATTAATAGCTCTATAATTCAACTAACTAATGCTTTTGCAATATCTTGGGCAAGTGTTGTTTTAGCAACACTATCAGGAATTAAAAATATAAGCTTTGACTCTATTATATCTTCTTCTGCATTTGCATGGGTACAGGTTATATATTTCTTGGGCCTAGTAATTATTTTACTTTACGTAATCATTGCTAAACCAATTAATTTAAGCAAAGTCCCAACATCTTAGTTAATAAGCAAATCTTTGAGATATTTACCTGTATAAGATTTTTTACATTTGATAATATCTTCAGGAGTTCCTTCAAATATAATCTGACCACCTTTATTACCACCCTCAGGTCCCAGATCAATAATCCAGTCTGCCATTTTAATAACATCCAAATTATGCTCAATAATTACTACAGTATTACCTTTATCGCGTAAGTCCATAATTACTTTTAGAAGCTGATGAATATCATAAAAATGTAAGCCTGTAGTAGGTTCATCGAGAATATATAAAGTTTTTCCTGTTGAGCGTTTAGAAAGCTCTTTAGCTAATTTTACCCTCTGAGCTTCGCCACCTGATAATGTCGTCGCACTTTGGCCAAGCTTAATATAAGATAAGCCAACATTTACTAAAGCTTCTAGTTTAGTTTTTATACTAGGTACTGCATCATAAAATGCTAGAGCATCTTCAACAGTCATCTCCAAGACTTCATAAATATTTTTGCCTTTATACTGTACAGATAATGTTTCACGATTATAACGTTTACCTTCACAAACATCACATGCAACATATACATCTGCTAAAAAGTGCATCTCTACCTTAATAACACCATCACCTTGACAAGCTTCACATCGACCTCCTCGGACATTAAAGCTAAACCTACCAGCACTATAACCTCGAGATCTAGATTCTGCAGTAGCTGCGAATAGCTCTCTAATTGGTGTAAATACTCCCGTATATGTTGCCGGATTTGAGCGTGGTGTTCTACCAATAGGTGATTGATCAATATCAATAACTTTATCTAAATGATTAAAGCCTTTATGTGATTGATATTCCATTGGTACTAAAGTACTTCTATTTAGTAATCTTGATGCCAAAGGATATAAAGTTCTATTAATAAGTGTTGATTTTCCAGATCCCGAAACACCTGTCACACAAGTAAGCACTCCTATAGGAATTTTTAAATCATTTCCTTGAAGATTATTACCTGTAGCTCCCATTATTTGTAAATATCTATTTTTACTTGCTTTTAGGCGCTTTTGAGGTACTTCTATCTTTTTACGTCCACTTAAATAATCTGCTGTTAATGATTTTTTATTATTTATAATAGTTTTATAGCTTCCTACAGCAACCACCTCACCACCATGGACTCCTGCCATTGGACCCATATCAATGATATAGTCAGCCTGTTTAATAGCATCTTCATCATGCTCAACTACTATTACAGTATTTCCTAAATTTTTAAGATTATGCAAAGCATCAAGCAAACGCTGATTATCTCTTTGATGAAGTCCAATTGATGGCTCATCTAATATATACATTACACCAACAAGACCAGCCCCTATTTGACTAGCAAGACGAATACGCTGAGCTTCACCACCTGAGAGAGTATCAGCTTGTCTAGCAAGACTTAAATACTCCAAACCAACATTTTCCAAAAACTTTACTCTCAACTTAATTTCTTTGAGTAAATTTTCTGCTATAACTTGCTGCTGACCAATAAATTCTAAACCATCTAACCAGTTTAATAGATCTTCTATCGATAAAGCACAAACATCCGCGATATTTTTACCAGCTATAAAGATGTTTCTTGCGTACTCATTAACTCTAGCACCATTACATGATTTACATGTAAGATTACTCATTAACTCATAAAGATCTTTTTTGACCATATCAGAATCAGACTCATAATATCTACGCTCAAAATGTGGAATGACACCCTCAAAAGTTTTATTTCTAACTTGTCTACCTCCTCTTATTGAGTCAATCGTCATATCAATTGTTTCATCACCCGAACCATATAAAACTATATCTTGTATTTTCTTTGATAGCTTCTCAAAAGGCTCGTCTAGAGAAAACTTATAATGTGCAGCTATAGACTCTAATTGTGAGAAATAATATTGATTAGCTTTGTTCCATTTAACAATAGCTCCACTTTTTAATGATAAGCTTGGATCTATAATAATTTTTTTCTCGTCAAAAAATTCTTTAACACCTAAACCATCACAGCTACTACAAGCTCCTAAAGGACTATTAAATGAGAATATTCGAGGAGAGAGTTCTTTTAAAGCAAAGTTACATAGAGGGCAAGCATGCTTTGATGAAAACAATATATCTTGAGAGTTTTCATCACTCATATTCACTAATCTAACAATACCTTCACCTAAGTCCAGTGCTGTTTCTATAGATTCTGCAATTCGTTGCTGGTTATCTTTTTTAGGCTTAAATCTATCAACAACAACATCAATATTGTGCTTTTTATAACGATCTAAATCTGGATGCTCTTCATCAAGATTATAAAAATCACCATTAATTCTTACTCTAATATAACCTTGCGCAAGTATCTTATCTAATAATGTATGATGAGTTCCCTTTTTCTCCGAAACTACAGGAGCTAATATCATCAATCTAGCGTTTTCATCAAACTCTAAGATTTTATCAACCATTTGACTAATAGTCTGAGCCTTTAGTTCTATATGATGTGTCGGACACCTTGGCGTACCAGCTCGAGCAAAAAATACTCTCAAATAATCATAAACTTCAGTTACAGTTCCAACCGTTGATCTTGGGTTATGGGATGTTGTTTTTTGATCTATTGAAATAGCAGGAGAAAGACCTTCAATATGCTCAACCTCGGGCTTATCCATCATTGATAAGAATTGTCTAGCATATGAGGATAGAGACTCAACATATCTTCTTTGCCCTTCTGCATATAGAGTATCAAAAGCTAAAGATGATTTACCTGAACCACTAAGGCCTGTAATAACGGTTAATTTGTCTCTAGGTATCTCAACATCAATATTTTTTAGATTGTGGGTTTTTGCACCCTTTATGATAATTTTTTTCATAGAAAATTTTATAAAGAACCACCGATTATACTAAGTATAAGTACTTGCAAATAAAAATAAATTTAATTCTAGCTACTTAACTTAATAGTTTTACAAATATTTTATTTAATATTTAAATTCGCAAAAAGCACATTAATTACAAAGTAACTTTAAAGCAATAGATTATTATCTATACTCTACTTCTACTATTTCGTAAGTTACTTTACCTTTTGGTGTATCTAGAGTAATTTCATCGCCTTCTTCTCTTTTTATTAAGGCACGTGCTAAAGGAGCTCCTACAGATATTTTATGATCATCTATATTAGCTTCATCTTCGCCAACAATTTTATAAGTTGTTTCTTCTTCCGTATCAATATTCATTACCGTAACAGTAGATCCAAAGATAACCATTCCATTTGCAGAAATTTTTGTTACATCAATAACTTGAGCATTAGATAATTTTGATTCAATATCCTTAATTCTGCCTTCTATAATACCTTGTTTTTCTCTCGCTGCATGATACTCTGCATTTTCTTTTAAATCGCCATGCTCACGCGCTTCAGCAATAGCTTCAATAATATTAGGTCTTTCAACTTTCTTAAGATGATCTAACTCTATTCTTAAAGCTTGTTCTCCTGCTGGAGTCATAGGTATTCTACCGTTAGTCATTATTGTATTCTCCTTTAATCAATAAATATAAAAGCTATTCACAAGTATATACGCCACCACCATCTTTGGTTTTACTATCCGTATAAACAACCCTACCGACTAAATTAATAATTAAAGCTGCTTGATACTTGTTTGATCTATCACAGTATGTGATATTTCCATTTCCTGTTGCCATAAACCCATTAGGACTAATTCTTATATAACTTGGGCTACCTGATAAATTTATATATATATGTCCTTGGTGTCCCTGAGGTAAATTTGCAATTATGTTATCATCGACACCATTATATATTTCTGTGCCATCTTCACTCTCAAAAGCAATAATAGGTTCATCATTCCAAGATGGGGAATTTGCACAACTAAAACTATTCTCATCTAATTTACCACTTGTATCAAAACTATCTGGTGTAGCGGCACATACAATAACGGTTTTTCCGTCAGAGCGCGCTCTAATAACACTATATTCAATAAGTTTCTGCAAATTAGTTAGCCTAGTCTCGGCAAATGTTTTGTAGTAAAAAGTAAAGGAACTGATAGCAGCCATCATAAGTATAGTCATAATAGCAATAACCACCATAACCTCAACTAATGAGAAACCTTTCTTTTTACGCAATACCATTACTTAACTTTTCACCTTAGCTATTAGTCGCTTAGTTGACTCATCCAAATGCTTATACTCATCTGATGAAATATCATCCATAGCTTTTAAAATATTTTTTCCTAGTTTTTTACCAAGCTCAACACCCCATTGGTCATAACTATTAATATCCCATAAGACACCTTGAACAAATATCTTATGCTCATATAATGCTATCAATTCTCCTAGAGAGTAAGGACTTAGCTCTTCCAATAAAATAGTAGTGCTTGGTCTATTACCTGGTATCACCTTATGAGGAGCTAATTCTTTAGCTTCAGACTCACTTAGACCAGATTTTAACAGCTCATTATAAACCATATCATACGATTGTCCAAACATTAGTGCTTGAGACTGAGCAAAGCAGTTTGCAAGTAGAGCTTGCTGATGGTTCTCGTAATTATGATGACTATTTGCAATAGCTATAAAATCAACCGGAATAAAAACATTACCTTGATGTAAAAGCTGATGAAATGCATGCTGACCATTTGTGCCAACACCTCCCCAAAGAACTACTCCAGTCTGATAGTCAACATTTTGTCCATGCAGATTTACAGATTTGCCATTACTCTCCATATCTGCTTGTTGTAGATAATCAACAAAGTAACATAATCTCTCATCATATGGTAATAATGCTTGAGACTGACTATTATAAGCACAAGAATAGTAACTAGCTAATAATCCCATTATTACTGGAATATTTTTACTAAAAGTAGTTTCTTTAAAATGCTTATCTACTGAATATGCACCCTCTAATAGTTTCTCGAAATTATCATAACCAATAGCAAAAGCGATCGACATACCTATTGATGACCATAATGAATAACGGCCTCCAACCCAATCCCACATTTTATAACAATGCTTAAGATCTATACCAAACTCTTCAACTTTATCTAGTTTGCTAGATATCGCAACAAAATGATTAGCTACAGCTTTAGAATCCTCATAATGATCAAGCAACCATTCTCTAGCAGAAATAGAGTTTAAAAGAGTCTCTTCTGTAGAAAAAGATTTTGAAGCTACTATAAATAAAGTAGTCTCAGGATCAACAATGTGTAAAGCCTGTAATAATGAATCAGCATCTACATTTGAAACAAAATGTACTTTAAGGCCTGTACAATGATAAGGTTGTAAAGCTCTAACTACCATTTTAGGTCCTAAATCAGACCCACCAATACCAATATTTACTATATCTGTAATCTTTTTACCAGAAAAACCTTTCCAATTTCCAGACACAACTTTTTCAACAAGCTCTTTTACACGTTTTTTCTCTTGCTTAACTTCTTGACGAATATCTTGGCCATCAATAACTAAAGAACTATCTGAAAAGTCACGTAACGCAGTGTGAAGTACCGCTCTATTCTCAGTAGAATTGATTTTTTCACCTGCAAACATCTGGGAGATTTTTTCTTTGAGCTTAGACTTTTCAGCAGACTCTATTAATTCTAATAAAATTTTCTCATTAATAAGATTCTTTGAAAAATCAAAATATATTCCATCATGTGTTAACGATAATTTATCAATACGATTTTTATCATTCTCAAATTCTGTTTTTAAGTTAACATTTTGTTGCTTTAACTGCTTTTTAGCATCATTACAAAATAGCATTTAATCTATCCTTATATTTTGCATGCGAAATAAACAATAAAATATCCCCAGAAGAGTATGATATTTCTACCTTGTCTTCCGTAGCATAGTTTCTTGCACCAGTACTTGTATCTATACTTAAGCTTTCTCCACTTAAGGGATACCTTAAACCATTATAATATATATCTTCTGCAGATCCAAAAGGCATAACTGAAAACATCCTGCCTTTTACCCGACTTATAGAGAACTTATTTGGTATAAAAAAATATCTCGAATATATATCGATAAACTCTATATTTATTCTTTTTATATAGTTTTTAGCTATAGAAATATTACATAAAAAATGATCCATCTCACCTTCAGAAGCTCCAAATACAAATACTTTTGAAACACCTTGAGAAATTATATAATTAAGAGATTTTTCAAAATCTGTAGAATATTGATCCTTATCAATTAAAAATAATTCGTCATTTGAAGCAGTAAATGAATCAAAATCTCCAATCACTTTTTTAATTTTTGAACTCAATTGACTAGATTTAATTATTTTTCTATATGCTCCATCTGCACAGAAGATATCCAAGTGACAAAGATTATCTTGTATATACTGTTCACAAAAAGCCAAATCAACTTTACCATTTAGAAAAAGTATAGCTTGAGACATATAATTATTACCTTTATTTTAATATCTAACTATATTATTAAATATCTACTATAGTTATTTGGGGATGAGTTTACACTAGTGTATAAGCATAATATAGACTAAATACAAATTTAGCGTGTAACTAGCCAAGAAATTTAACAACTCTTGAGTGTAAAACATCCATTTCTTTAGGAATAAGTTTTGAGAAATTAATAAATCCATGCACCAAACTATCAAAATGATAATGCTGAACCTCAACATCATGTCTAAGAAGTCTTTCAGCAAACAATAATCCCTCATCTTTTAAAGGATCATACCCTGCGGTCATAACTAAAGTACGAGGCATATCTTCTAATCTTTTTATATAGAAAGGAGATATCTCTGGAGAACGCTTATCCATTCCTTCTGGAACGTATAATTCAGAATACCACATAGTTTTAGCTTTAGTTAAAATATAACCACTTTCAAAATCATCTAAAGATTTAGTTGGCATATGAGATAAATCAACTGATGGATATAAAATAATATTATTAACTATTTTAGCTTTATCATTTTGTAAAAGATTATGTGTTGCTAGGATTGTTAAGTTAGCTCCCGCACTATCTCCCATCAAAGTAAATTCTTTTCTTGATATACCAAATTTAGCTGCATGTTTATAAATATGTTCTGCAACGCATTCTACATCATTTAGTCCTGCTGGAAACTTATGCTCAGGAGCAAGCCTATAATCAACAGCAAACACAACTCTATTAGTTGTCAAAGCAAGCTTTCTACAAAAAGCATCAAATGACTCTAGTGTCCCTGAGACAAAACCTCCGCCATGAGAAAAGACTATAGCCTTCAATTTATCCTGAGTATTTGGATTATAAACCCTAACTGGAATAATATGCCCATCTTGATGGGGTATTTCAATATCTTCGACTTTATCAATCGACTCTTTTGGATAGCTATATAAGTTTAAAGAAGCTGCGGCTTTTCTTGTTGCTTCAAGATCCTTTCTATTTCCTTCACGATCAAACTTACCAATAAAAGTTAATAGATCCTGTAATTTTGGAGGAATTGCTTTAATACCCCCATATAGATCAGGAACTTTTTTAAGAACCTCAGCTTCTCGAGCTTTATCATGTTTTGAGTTATCTTTAGCTATAACTCTTAGCCACGCCTTCTTATTTGGTGCTAGAGAATCAATTGGTGTAGATAGGTATCTAGCAATACCAAGTTCATGACAATCATTCTCAGCATAGAATGGTAAATTATTTACTAACCATTTAAGTAGTTTTTCTGCTTTAAGATTATTAGTTTCTCTAATCTCTAAAACATTATAAAGATTTCTAACATCATATGACCAAGGCACATAATCAACAATAAAATTGCAACTAATATAATTAAGCCCTGCTTCTCTTGCTAGAGCAAATTCTGGAAAAGCAGTCATTCCAATAACACCACCACCCATACTTTGGAAGCATTTAGCATCTATTATTGTAGGAAATTGTGGACCTTCTATACAAACATAACTTTGCTTGAAATGAATATCAAAATCAAACTCTTGTTTCTTTTCTCTAATTTCTTCGGCAATACTCTCTGTAATTGGTTTTGATAAAGATACATAATTTAAAAGCCCCTGCTCACAAAACGTAAACTCACGTAACGATTTTGTTCTATCAATAAATTGATACGGAATAACCATATCGCCAGGCTTTAATTCGTCTCTTAAACTTCTAACAGAAGATAATGCTATAATTGAAGTTGCTCCATGCTTTTTCAAAGCATATATATTTGCCTTATAATTTATTTGATGTGGCAATATACTCTCTTCCAACCCAGTTCTATTTAAGAATAAAGTTTCTATACCCTCAACTTTTATTTTAAATAAACCATTTGAACATAATCCAAAAGGAGTTTCCCTAGATAACTCCTCTATAATTTCAAAATCATCAAATGACTCAAAACCACTACTTCCTATTATTGCCCACATATTTTATATACCTAAAAATTTGTTTCTAAAACTTTATTATCACCACAAAAGAGCTCGATGTTAAACTTATCTCCAGCATTTATTATTCCGACACCCTTTGGAGTACCCGTCATAAGTAAATCGTTCTCACATATTGAAATATTATTATCTTTCAAAAATTTAATAATTTGACTAGGTTTATATATCATTAACTCATAATTACCTTGTTGAATTAAACTACCATTTTTATAAGCCTTAAAATTCAACTTTGATATTTTATCTTCAGATATCTCGACAAAGTCACTAATTACAGCACTATTATCAAAAGCTTTAGCAAGTTCCCATGGTAACCCCTTAGCTTTAAGTTTTGATTGTAGTTTCCTATCTGTTAAATCTAGACCTACTCCAACAGCTTTTATTTTAGAATTATTATCAAAACTAAAAACTATTTCACACTCATAATGAGTTTCTCGGTTATCCGACAACTTTAAAGTTTTAGAAATACTTGAATTTGGTTTTAAGAAAATAACTGGATTCTCAGGAATTTCATTATTTAACTCTTGTATGTGCTCAACATAGTTTCTACCAACACATATTACTTTTGATTTTGATGTATCTATCTTCATAAATATTATAGTTTAAAGTCCTCACCTAGGTATACTTTTCTAACTGTTTCATCTGCTAAAACCTCTTCTGGTGTACCTGCTGCTAACATGTTTCCAGCATTTACAATATATGCTCTTTCACAAATGTCTAATGTTTCACGTACATTATGATCAGTAATCAAGACACCTATGCCGCGATCTTTAAGATGGCGTACAACTTCTTTAATTTCTATTACAGAAACCGGATCAACCCCTGCAAAAGGTTCATCTAATAGAATAAATTTAGGATCCATAGCTAGAGCTCTTGCTATCTCTACCCTTCTTCTCTCTCCTCCAGATAAAGCCATGCCTAAACTTTTACGGATATGTTGAATACTGAACTCATCTAAAAGCTCATTTAACTTCTCATCTATTTGGCTTTTACTTAAGTCTTTTCGTGTTTCTAATATAGCTACTATATTATCTTCTACACTTAATTTTCTAAAAACCGATGCTTCCTGAGGTAAATATCCTAGACCTCGTCTTGCTCTGAGGTGAATAGGCATTTTAGTAACATCTTCGTTTCCCATACGAACTTTTCCACGAGTTGCTGCAACTAAACCTACAATCATATAGAATGAAGTTGTTTTACCTGCTCCATTAGGTCCTAATAACCCTACGATCTCTCCAGTAGATACTTTCATAGAAACATTATTCACAACCCAACGTGAACCATATTTCTTACCTAACCTTTTTGCCTCTAATGTATACTTTTCCATCTTATACCTATTTTATAATCCAAAACTTTATCTCAAAAATAAGGCTTATCCAGTTAAGCCAACCACATGAGGTTTCTCAGTATTTTTATGATAATCAGAAATTGGCGTTAATCCTGTATTAATCTTAGTTTGTTTTGATATTCCTTCTAAAACAATTGTTGAACGTCTATTTCTACTTCCTGGAATTGATACTAAATCATGTCTAATATCATAAATAATCTTCTCACCTCTATAGCGATTTTCATTCTGTATTACCGTCGCTTTTTTATCTAATTCTAATTGTTTCTCAGCAATGTTATATATGATTTTTTTAGCAACTCCACTAACAGGACCCCTAGTGATTTTTTTACTTTCAATAAAATTTGGTGCAGAATTTGTAGGGAATGTATAAAATTGTGACCTATCCATACCTTCAGATTCCATTGTTAATGTTTCGACTTTTTTCTCTTTAGTCAGTTGCATAACAAGTTTTTGACCAGAGATGAAATTACACTCTTTTTCACTAGCACATAATTCTTTAGCCGTTTCAAACCATTTTTTTTGTAACTGTTCAAAAGAGTATTTCTTATCTCGTTCAAAATATTCAACACCTTTTTTCTCTATGCTTGGCTTATGACATAAAATATGTTTATTATGAATTTGCATAACAAAAACATTATCATAATATGTTAGTCTATTTTTACTACCATCATATACAGCCCTATCTGCACAAATAGTTATTGGGCCATATTCTTTTAGAACATTATCAACAGAATTATTCTCTTTTTCATCTGCTGTCACACTATCCTCTTTCATTGCTGTACTAGAGCTAATCGCAAATGAAGTATTAAATATTGAGAATAAACCTAAAACTACCAGCATTAATTTAGCTTGACGCATAGTAGCTCCTTACATCTTGATTAAGGTTAATAACTTTTGAGTCAGCATTTCCTCTTACTCCAACACCTGTCGTATTATTACCTGTTTTAGGATCATACATTTTAACAAAATTATTATTATAAAAGTCTTTAGAATCTGTATTATAGTACATCTCTGAAGTTTTTATATATAACTTATCTGGAGAGTATTTATTACTATCATCTGACGAAGCTTGCTCATTTTCACTATTAGCTTTTTTCTTCAAAAACATAATAGCATCTACACCATCATATAAATGTATTAGGTTTTCATTTGTTTCTTTACTCGAAAAGCCATGTTTAGATTTAACCTGCCAAGTTTTCTTACCTGTTTTTTTATCATAACTTCTCTCAATAAGATCTGTCATTTTCACATCTTGATTAGTATATTGCTCTAGCTTGCCTGAAACAAAGTTAGTCTTTAGATCACCATCCTTATCATATTCATTATAGTGAAAATTATAGGCTGTTAATTCAACTCTAGCTTTATCTTTATGTTCTTGATTAGGACTTACTCCACCTTCAAGAGCTTTATAACTTATATATAATATTGATACCACGACAACAACAATTGAGACAGTATTTGCAAAGAAAGAATATTTAGTAAAAAATTTCATTATATCCTATTTTACCCCACCAAACTCAACAAAGTCCTTAATTACCTTGTCATACAATCCTAGGTATTTTATTAAATACTCACAAAATTCTCGAACAGCACCATCACCGCCTTTTTTATGACAAACATAGTCTGCATAATCTTTCACTATATCAAGTGAGTCTGCTGGCGCTGCTGAAATACCTACTTTATTCATTAAGTTTATATCTGGTAAATCATCACCAATGTATGCAATATTCTCATTTTTCAAATTATATTTTTCTTTTAGAAGCTCATAAGCTTTTAATTTATTTTTTTGTCCTTGAAAAATATCTTCCGGATCTAAACCTAAAGAGATAAGTCTATCCTCTACAATTCTAGAGCTTTTTCCTGTTATTACTGCTATTTTTAAACCAAGCTTTTGAAGTAGAACTATACCTAAACCATCTTTAACATTAAAATTTTTATATTCATTACCATCATTAGATATAATGATCTTGCCATCTGTTAATACTCCATCAACATCTAATACTAATAATTTTATATCTTCTAATTTATTTACTTCCATTTAATGAACTTATAAAACATCTATCTCAATCAAAGATATTATCATAAATAACAATAAGACAAAATATTAAAGGACAAAACATCTAAGTTTATACTTATAATAAGGATTAAGCATTGGTATTTTAAAAAGGTGTTTAAAGAATATATAAAGTTATTAGATCTTTATAAATATAGCTAAGTTTAATAACAATATTGAGAAGTACTAAAGATTTTTTTACTTATAGTTTTTAACAGATTTTTCAATTTCTTTTTTAGCAAATGCAACATTATCCCAGCCATCAACTTCAACCCACTTTCCAGAATCAAGGTCTTTATAATGAGTAAAGAAATGCTCAATTTTACGTCTTAATGTTTCTGGTATATCTTGAACATCATTAATATGATCATATTCTTTTGTTAGTTTGTTATTTGGTACGGCGATAATTTTAGCATCAACACCACCATCATCCTCCATCTTAAAAACACCTACAGCTCTACAATTTATAACACAGCCAGCAAGTAAAGGATATGGTGCAATAACTAACACATCAATTGGATCACCATCATCATACAAAGTATTTGGCACAAAACCATAATTGCAAGGATATCTCATTGAAGAAGACATAAATCTATCAACAACAATCATATTACTCTCTTTGCAGAATTCATATTTAATTGGATCGCTATCTTGAGGTATCTCAATCACAACATTAAAATCATTTGGAATATCTTTTCCACAAGGTATATTTTTTAGCATAGTAATTTCTCCTTTATTTTTGCTAAATTATAAACACCTAACACACTATATGAGAGTCTAACACAAAAACCTTTGTATTTATATTACATAAATATTAAAATAGCCCAATAACGATTTAAGAAATGTAGACCTTTAATAAATTTTAAAGAGGGAAAAATATGAATTTAAAAAAAATAGCTTTACTAACAGCTAGCTTGACTACAAGCATTGCTATCGCAGCTCCTAATATATCAGCTAGCTCTGATCCATACTTTAATGGTGGTAATGGTATCCAGCAGAAAGATATCATTGTAAAACCTGTAGATATCCAACTAGATGCTGCAGCATGGGTAGCAATGGACTATCGTACGGGAGATATCGTTAGTGAAAAAAATATGGATGTTAGAAGAGAGCCTGCCAGTCTAACTAAGATGATGACATCTTACATAGTAGCTAGTGAAATTAAAGCTGGAAATCTTACATGGGACACTATGGTTCCAATTAGCCAGAATGCTGCTAGCACAGGTGGATCAAAAATGTATGTAAGAGCTGGAGCTAGAGTTTCTGTTAAAGATCTTGTGACAGGTATGGATGTAGTTTCAGGAAATGATGCAACTATCGCTCTTGCTGAATATATTGGCGGTACAACAGAAGCATTCACTACTCTAATGAATCAAACTGCTAAAGCTATAGGCATGAATAATACACACTTTGCAAATCCAGACGGTCTACCAGGAGGTAATCAATATACTACTGCGCATGACATGGCTCTATTAGCAAGATCTTATATTTATAACTTCCCAGAAGCATATAAAGTCTATGATAATAAAGGCCTTGTTTGGAATGCTACGAAACAAGTTTCTGTAAGTATTGCAGATCGTAAAGAATGTTTACCTAAATTTGATCGCTCTAATGGTGAAGTTATGCAAAGTTACACAGCTAAAGATTTAAGTGATGCTGCTAAAGATAATTGTACTAAACTATTCCCTAAACGTGACAACTTTGTTTTACAAAACAATAGAAACAAGCTTTTATTCACATTTGATGGTGCTGATGGAATAAAAACTGGACATACTAGTGCTGCTGGCTACTGTCTAGTTTCTTCTGCTAAGCAAGATGGTGAAAGATTTATATCTGTAGTACTTGGGACAGATAGTTCTGCAAAGAGAGACTCTGAATCTGCTAAACTACTAAGATATGCTTTAACAAAATATCAAAATGTATTGTTATACAAAGCAAACTCGCCAGTGACAATTAGTGCAGATAATATTCCTAATGCAAAAGCTGGACAAAAAATAACGGTTTCATCAAACCAAAATATTTATAAAACCGTACCTAAAACTTATATTCCTCATCTAAAACAAGGTATCGAGTTTAACCCTGGAGTTAAAGCACCTATAACTAAAGGACAAACTGTAGGTAATCTTGTTATAACAGTTGGAGGCCTAAAAGAGACGATTGCTAGTGTACCTGTAATAGCACAAAACGATATTTCTCAAAAAGGTTGGTGGTAATTAAGATTTTTATTAAGGAATAATAATGTCTGATAAAGAAAATAAAGAAACTTTTTTTGAGTTTCCATGCCAATTTCCTATAAAAATAATGGCAAATCCTCAAAAAGAGACTGTTGAATTTATACTAAATGTTTTTGAAAAATATGTTCCTAATCATAGTGAAATAGATTTCAACACAAAAGAAAGTAAAACAGGTAAATATATTTCTATAACTGCTATTTTTACAGCTGATAGCAAAGAGCAGCTAGATAATATATATAGAGAAATTTCTGGTCATCCAGAAGTACATATGGTTCTATAAAATCTTACTAATTATAACTACTACAATTCTATTATGCCAACTCAACAAAAAAAATTAGGCTTACAAGAATACTCTAATGTATTTAGAGATATGATTGCATTCACAGCAAGCCGATCTGAGAATACAAATGATGAAATATGGCTTGTCGAGCATCCTGCTGTATTTACTCAAGGTAAGCACGGAAAACCTGAACATATTTTAAACCTACACAACATTCCAATAGTTGAAACTGATCGCGGTGGTCAAGTAACATATCACGGACCAGGACAAGCAGTTATATATTTTTTACTCGATGTTAAAAGGAATAAACTAGGTGCTAAAAGACTAGTTTCCATTATTGAGCAAACTTGTATCAATGTGCTAAAAAAATATTATAACTTAGATGCTCATACTATAGAAAATGCTCATGGAATATATATAAATAGTAAGAAAATAGCATCATTAGGTCTTAGAGTTAAACAAGGTAAAACTTATCATGGTATAGCTATTAATGTAGATATGGATCTTACCCCATTTAGTTACATTAATCCTTGTGGTTATAGTGGTTTAGAAATGTGCCAGATTAGCACCTTTGTTAAAGAAGCTAATGTAGAGAAAGTTCAGATACAATATATTGAGGAATTCTTAAGATTAATAGAGTAAGAATTAAGAGTAGTTCTTTTGCAAATCTTTTTTAACACTCAATAAAAGTTCTCTAGATCTTACTTTATCACCAAAAATATCATATTTAATTTCTAATGTTGAGGCATGTTCTGTAATTTGATAAACATTGATACTAAAGGTTCCTTGATATTTTTTAGAATCAACCTTACCTTCTATAACCGCTCTTTCATTAGTAATTATGTTTTTAGTTAAAGTAATATTTTTATTATTTTTAAACTGATCCAATACAGCATGACTAACCTGCTCAACAGAATAGTCAAAATTTTCAGAATATTCCGCTTCCTGCTCAACAGCATATGGCACTAGAAGACAGCTATTAAGAGTTGACATACAAACAGCCAATAAAAATATTGACAATAATTTTTTCATTTAAGTTTAATGAATGTGTAAAATTTTATTAATCTAACATAAAATAATAAATAAATCTACATTTCAAAAAATTCTTAAAATATAAACTTTAACACTCATATTAATCTAAGCTCCCATATTTTTTACACATTTCTATAAAAGCTATAGCTGGACGTGAAAGTTGATTTTTTTTACTATATATACAGGCATTACTAACATAAATAGAATCTTTTATAGTTGGTATTTCTTTGAGTTTATCAGACATCATATCTTTAGTAATTAAAGCCCAGCCAAAACCATTCTCAACAAGTTTTCTTATTACTTCAAGTGTACTAAAACCACTTAGTTCTGTTGATGTTATTTGAAACTTATGCATTATTGAATTCAAAATATTATGATGTTCATTACCAGCTGGAGCAGATAAGACAGGAATATTATTTAAGTATCTAATCCTATTATTAGCTGACTGACTCCAGTAATCATGATCTTTAGCAATAACAGCAATAAGTTGCTTTTTTTCAAAGATATTAGACTCTATAATTTTCGGCATATTTCTATTTATAGTTACCAAACCGACTTCTATCTCTGATGAATTAACTCTATCGATAATAGATAGATAGTGAGTATGTAGAATCAAGTTTGATATCTACTTTAGGATATTTATTAACATATTCTTTGAGTATTCTAGGTAAAAAGTCTGATCCAATCTGATGGCTACAACTAATATTTAATTCTCCAACGACATCATTTTGTATTTCATTAATTTTAGTCTGAAGATTACTCCAAGCATGAATAAGATCAATTGCATAGGGAACTAAAACCTTACCTGTAGAGGTAAGCTGAACCGAACTTCCATTGCGATAAAATATCTGATTATCTAAAGCTTTTTCTATTTGAGATATTCTTTTAGTAATAGTTGGCTGAGTCATAAACAATTTTTTAGCAGCAGCAGTAAATGATTGTGTCTCAACAACAGCAAGAAAGGTGCGTATATTCTTTATAGATTCCATTATTGAATAATTTATATAAATTTAATTCATTTTATCTATAGCACTCGGATTTATATAATATTTTTACAGTAAATCTAAAAAAAACATAATGGTAATTTTAAAGACTGTTGAATAAATCTTTCAATTTCTATGAATAGGAATATTTTTGCTATTTTTAGTAAAAACTTAGCCTTA